>JAENZU010000437.1 GCA_016841125.1 Melioribacter sp.
AAGTCCGAACTTATAATTCTCAGCCCAGTTAGAAAGTGCTCCTCCAATTTGTTGGGCAGATTTTTGAACACCATCTATATAAATTATCGTATAACCGTTCTTATCAAAGGTGACAGCAACATGCTGCAGGTTGTCAGCAATTGTGCCCTGACCGCTTGATACCGAAGGGGTTCCGTTAGGTGTCGTAAAAGTAGTTCTCAATCTAAAATCAATTTGATCGGAGCTGCCGTTAGGCACGCCTTGCCCCATTGTAAAATTACGCTCGAGTGCATCTGCGGAAAGAGTAACAATACGGGCAGGACCGTTTTGGGATAAACTTGAAGTTTTAATCCAGGCTTCCAGAGTTAACTCATTTGTTGTTTTAATTGAGTCGATGATCTTAACTGCGGCATTCTCGGAAATTATTTTTGTCGGACTAGTAACTTGTAAACTATTTTCATTCCAGACTACAGCAGAAGTATTATTGATCAATAAATTTTGAGCCTCACCGACTCCCGATTGATCGTAAATCAGATTACCGCCATTTTCTCTGAAATTATAGAGCGCTACTTGAGAATGAGTTACACGTCTATCCGGTTTTGTAACATGCAGTATTGCCGGATCACTTTCAATACTTCCAAAACTATTACTCACTATGCATTTAAATCCATCTCCCGTCATCGAGAATAACGCATAATCAATTTGATACGAAGCCGAATTTGCACCTGGAATGCTCTGATTGTTCCGGAACCATTGATAATTAATTGGTTGAGTTCCGGATGCAGTTACAGAAAATTGTGCTGTTTGTCCTTCAATTATTCCGGCATTCGCTGGTTGTATTAAAATTGAAGGGGAGGCTTCACTAATCGCTTTGTTTTCATAAATCCACAATTTTTTATTGTACCACCCGATTGAGACTATATCCAAATCTCCATCGTTATCAATATCAAATGATTGAGTACCAATGTGGTGATCGATGACATTTTTAGAATCTGTATCAATCACTCTTTCATTCCAGCCGGAACCGGACGCAAGATTTTCAAATATTATTACACTGTTGGTTATCGAGCCCCTATGCTCGCCGACTACCACATCTATATCCCCGTCGTCATCAAAGTCAGCAGCGTCAAGACTAAAGCCCTGCCCTTCAACGTTTCCAATGATATGCCGTGTCCAAGTTTGTGTCGGATCGACCGGAGCTTCAAACCAGATAATTTGTGTTCCGTTTTCCAATCCAATAACTGCATCCAATCGACCGTCATTATTTATATCAACCAATTTATTTCTATCAGGTTCAGCAATAGGATTGAGATCATTAACAATTCCTATGGTTTTCGGCGTCCAGTTTCCGCTGTTGTTCTGCATCCAGGTTGTGCCCAACAGCAAATCAATATCACCGTCGCCGTCAATGTCGCCCTTGCTGATTGCTTCTTTCAAAGTTGTTGCAGATGCAATACTGCTTGTCCATTGATTTGTAATAGGGGAAGGTATCGAAACTGATTGTAAACCGCCGCCTCCATTGTGCCAAGACAATAGTATTTCTTTACCGCTTCCGAAATTTCCGTAAGTCTGACCCTGCAGAAAATCACCGCTTCCTGCAGTTGAGATATTTGAACGAACTGTGAAATTTCCGTTACCTGAATTTTCACCCCAGGCAAGTGCGTTATTGATACCTGTCCCTGCATTTTGTGAACCGAATAAATCAATGTCTCCGTCTCCGTCAAAGTCTTCGGCAATGGCAGCATTTTTTAATGGTGCAGGTAAAGTATTTTTTATCCAGGTTCCGCCTGCTGAGCCGGGATTTTTATACCACCATCCTCCGGTAATAATATCCGAAAGACCGTCGCCATATAAATCAGAAAAGAGAAGTGCCATTGCATTATATTCAAAACCGGGATCGATCAAGAATTTATCCCAAGTATTTAACGAAAGACTAGGCTGGGAATTATTCATCCAAACCTGCAATGGAGCATCTTCCCAACTTCTGGCGCTGGAAATGTCGTAGTCGCCGTCATTATCAATATCACCAACTTTTGCTTTATAAGTGCTGCTGCCGTCAATAATTGAGGAGCTCCAAAAAATACCGCTGCCTTCATTAAGCAAAGCCATAAGTTGTGGAGTACTAGTTCGTTTTAGAGTTCCGGCTACTATATCTAAATCGCCGTCCATATTAATATCAACTGCCTGTAAAGTGTGGCAATAATCAACAATCTGAATCGGGATTTTTGTCCAGCCTGAAGCTCCGTTGAGGGAATTAACATTTTTATAAAGTGTAACATTAAAACCGGTTTTTTCTGAATGAGAAAAAACAACGTCTGTTTTTCCATCGGCATCAAAATCTCCCGTTGTTACCATTACACTGAAATCCTGCCAGCCGCCGGTTACATCACTGTACCATTGGGGATCAATCGTGTATTCCTGCCAAGTTCCGTTGAGTGGATCACCCGGATGTTTGAGCCAGAAACCATTTAAGATTATATCAGGATTACCATCAGAATCCAAATCGGCGACAGTCATTCCCTCGCGTTCTCTTATACTCAATTCTCTTTGGTTCCAGCTAATTCCATCGACATAAAAATAGATAACCACTTTGTTTTTTGTTCTTACAACGACATCCGGATTGTTGTCATTATTCATATCTGTAACATCAATATCTTTTACTTCACTAACGTCATTGATAACTCCAATTTGATATTCTGTCCAACTACCGGTAGAAGGAGCGCCGGGATTTTTATACCACCAAACTTCGGCTGCATTATAATTTCCTTTGGTAGTTATAACATCAATGTCGCCATCACTATCCAGATCATTTCCGACAACTGCATCACCGAAAAAATTAGTGTTTGCTTTTATTACATTTCTTTCCCAGTTGGGATATTTGTACCACGCGAGTGAGCCGTCGTTGTTGAGACCATTGTTTGTAGCCCAAGTATGAAGTAAAACATCTTTAAATCCGTCACCGTCAATATCAGCTATTTCTGATCTGCCGGAATTTACATTATCCAGCGTCTGCTTTTCAAAAGTTATCTCACCGGCAAAATAACTATTTGGGGGTAGAGTCGTGATAAAAAATACGAAGGAGATTGTGAATGAAAAGAATAACTTTGAATGTTTTTTTAATATAGAATTTATTCGACTGAACATTTTAGTTGGCATAAATAATTTTAATTCCTTGCATAATTAATGATTAATATTTGAATGTTAGCTTAAATCGGAAACGTTATCCTCTTTAACAATATGGAAATTATTAAGTTCACAAATTTTGCAGTTTATATAAAAGAATTGTTCATAGTCTATTATTCTATATTTTTCTATATTTCGATTTAATTTTCAAATTAATCGGATTGAAACCTTTTTTATGGATCTAAAAAAAGCCATTTTCACGCGAAACGAAATAAATCTTATAATTGGTTTTTTTGCTTTTTTGCTGGCACTTCTGCTGTTTACTTTTTTTTCTCCAAATTATTATGATTCTGATGAACCAATCGTAATTGGAATTCCTAAAGGCGCAACTCTTAATTCAGTTGTGGATTCCCTTTATTCCAACGATGTTATTTCCAATAAATCTATTTTGAAAATTACGGCGTTTCTTTACGGCGCGGAAACTAAAATAAAGCACGGCACATACGATATCCCAAACGGGTTAAGTTATGTTGAGTTAGTTGAACTATTGATTAAAGGGGTCCCGAATGAACAGATACGTGT
>JAENZU010000438.1 GCA_016841125.1 Melioribacter sp.
AAAAAATAACGGCAATATTATTTTCGTTAAACAATTCCGTTACCCATTTCAAAAATTTTTACTTGAACTTCCCGCAGGCAAATTAGATAAAGGAGAAGATCCGCTTAATTGTGCGGCAAGAGAATTAACCGAGGAGACCGGCTATTCATCGGATAGCATAGTTAAGATGGGACAAATATGCACAACCCCGGGTTTCTGTACCGAAATACTTCACTTATATTTAGCAACGGATTTGAAGCCTGGAAATCATGACCGCGAAGAGGGTGAATTTGGAATGGAAGTTTATGAGTTTACACTTGAAGATGTTGAAGATAAAATAAGGTCAGGTGAAATTATAGATGGAAAAACTATCAGCGGGATTCATTACTACAAAAGTTTTTGGTATAAAAAATAAACTCAACCGGTCAATTCTTCCAGATCAATCTTCTTTAAATTATTTACAGGCTTACCCAAAAACAATTCTGCTACTTCTTTAAATTTATTTGGTACGTCGCTTACATAAAATTCGTTTGCGCTTCTGAGTTCGGTATTATTATACAGATCAAGTTCTCTCAAATACTTCTCAACAAGAATCGAAGCGGCAATGCCTGAATCAATAAGCTTAACCTCATTTCCAATTACTTCTTGAATTACTTTTGATAACAAAGGATAATGAGTGCAGCCTAAAATTAAAGTATCAATTTTAAGTTCCCGCAAACTCTTCAAATAATCCTCTGCAATTAGATATGTTGCTTTATGTTCAAGCAAACCTTCTTCGGCAAGAGGTACAAACAAAGGGCATGGCTTTTCAAAAATTTCTAATTTTTTATCCAATCTCTTTAGTTCGGAATAGTAAGCTTTATTGTTGATGGTAGCGTATGTTCCGATAACCCCGATTCTGCCATTCTTAGTTTCCTCAACAGCCATGCGGCTGCCGGGTTCTATCATTCCAATTATCGGCAAATTGAATGTATCTTCGAGTTTACGGATAGCAACAGAAGAGGCTGTATTGCATGCAACCACAACCATTTTAACATTTTTTTTTAGAAGGAATTTTGTGTTTTGAATTGAATATTCAATTACGGTTGAGTTTGATTTAGAGCCGTACGGAACTCTCGCTGTATCGCCGAAATAAACAAAGTATTCGTTTGGTAAAAATGAATCTATCTTTTTTACAACGGTCAGTCCGCCTATACCTGAATCAAATATTCCGATCGGATTTGCTTTTGAAAGTTGATTCAAATGAACACCTCAAAACATCTCTTCAATGGTCTTAATAAGCTCAACCTTAATAAGTTCGTGTTGATTCTCAGGAACTTTCCTGCCTGAGCTGTTGAGCGTATAAAATGCATCAACAACATCATCCTCTTTTGTGGCAATTTTTGCAAAATAAATTGAGAGTCCAAGTTCGTTCATTTTCTTAGTAATCTGGTATAGAAGCCCCAGTCTATCGGGTGAATAGACATCAATGATCGTGTATTTATCATGCTTTTCAAAAATAATTTTAATCTTACTTCTGCGGCTGAAAAGTTTACTTTCTAAGCGCCACCATTTGGATTTAACCCTAATAAACTCATTGTTAATCTGTAGTTGATGAAGAACAGCGCGTTTTAAATCAACTCTAATTCTTTCATATCGCAATGAATCTACTAACTCGCCAGTCCTAAAATCAGTAACATTAAAGCTGTCAATTATAATCCCATCTTTTCTTGTGAATATTTGAGCGTCATGAATATTGAGATCATTTATTGAAAGTGCGCCGCACAATCTATAAAGAAGTGAACTGGTATCCCGGGTAATTACAGTAATATTTGTAAACCCGCCCTCTTCTTTAAAAAATACTGATACCTTGGACCCGCGTTCAATTTCGTTTACATGTTCATTTATTTCATCTTCGGTGAAATTTTGAATATATCCTATATCATCAATCGATTCGATATGCTTCTTAACCGAACTACCTGCTCTTGTGATTGTACTGGTAATTATATGTTTTGCATCAGAGTGCAGAAATTCTTCACCCGATACTGCATCCCGAAACATAATTAGTGTTTTTCTATATAATTCAAAAAGCAGATCACTTTTCCACTGAGTCCAAATAGCAGGACTTACAGCAGAAAGATCAGCATAGGTAAGTAAGTAAAGAAGTTGAAGAGAATAAACTGATGGAAAAATTTCTGTAAAACTATCAAGTGTGGTAGGGTCGTTCAAGTTTCTGCGGAAAGCGGTTTGTTCCATAGTTAAATGATGGCGCACTAGAAACTGTACCAGCGAAATTTCTTCCTGATCATAACCAAGCCGTTCCATTACTAAATGAGCAATTTCGCCGCCGACGATTTCGTGTCCCGAAACACTAATCGGTTTAGCAATATCATGGAACAGCACGGCAAGATAAAGAATGTCCTTTTCTTTAAGTGAAGTAAAAAGCTTTCCAACTTTTGAAGTAGTTCCTTCAAGATCTTCAAGATTTTTGATTGCAATAATTGTATGCTCATCAGCAGTGTAGCAATGGTAAACCCCGGGTTGGAAAAACCCGATCATCTCTTTAAATTCGGGTAGAAAAACTCCGAGTACACCTGTCTCATTCATCGATTCAAGAGTTTTACCAACATTGCGCCGAAGCTTTAAAATTTCTCTAAAAAATACGGAAGATACTTGCTCATACTCCTGCGTTTCTTCAAGTTCGTGCACGCTTTCAATGATCAGCGAACGAATCTTCTCATCGAATCTTGCATCATGATAAGCGCGGTAATAATAAGCTCTAATAATTTCAGGAAGCTTGAGTAGCCGTGTGCCGTTGAATAAAAGCTTGTCCCCTTTTCTTGAAAAGTCATCATCAATCTTTATTGCAAGAATATCCGAAATTGGAGAAGTCAGATCCTCTTCAAATTTTTTCATTAAAGTTTTTGTGAAGCGATGAATAATTGTTGAAGCTTCAAAATAGTGCTTCATAAAATTATAATTGCTCTCTTCCGGGTAATCTAATATTTTAGCAATTACCTCTTGGGAATTAAATTCAAGCCGGTCATTCTTTTGATTCAAATTAAGATGAAGTAAATTTCTTACATTTAGCAGTAGCTTGTAACTTTCTATAAGCTTACCGATTTCCTTCGGATTAATTATTTTATTTTTCCGCAGTCTTGTAAGGAAACTTTCTGTCTGAGTAATTTCACGTTGGTCGGTAAGAATCAAACTGTTCTGAACCGAATATATCCACTCCACGGAATGAAGATCGCGAAGTCCCCCAGCCGTGAACTTTATGTTCGGTTCCAAAACTTTGGGTGAGTCGCCATATTTTTTATACCTTAATTGAATATCGTTAAAGTATTTTTGCAGCAATTTTCTTTTTAGATCTTTATCTAATATATCGAATAAAATTTGAGACCATTGAGCATAAACTTTATCGTTACCGATTATAAATCGCGTTTCAAAAAATTGAGTAAACGCATGCAAATCTTCTTCAGCAAATTTCCCGATATCACTGAAAGCCCGGACGGTATGAGAGACCTCGATTCCGCAATCCCAAAATTCAGTTACAACTTTTGTTATAAGTTCCTCATTACCTTCTACTTCGGGCGCAATGAACATAACATCAATATCGGAAAAAGGAGACAGTTCCCTGCGACTGAAACTGCCGACGGAAGTTATGGCGATAGGCAGATTATATTTACCTGAAACCCGAAGAAGATATTCCTCAAC
>JAENZU010000439.1 GCA_016841125.1 Melioribacter sp.
TCATTTTGCGGTTGTCTGTGCAGCAATTAGCTGTCCACAGATTATTTCTCAAGCTTATCAACCATCCAACGTAAACGAATTGTTGAATAATAGAACATCCGAAACTATTAACAGTAATAAATTTGTTAGTGTGAACGAAAACGAAAAACGCGTTTTGGTGAGTAAAATTTTCGATTGGTACCGTTCTGATTTTGAAGGAGAAGATTTCACCATCATTGATTACCTCAATAATTATCGTGCAGTTAAAATTCCGCGCCACTATAAATTAGAATTCATGAATTACGATTGGACATTAAACGATCTCTCCGGTTATGATGATAGAGAGTCCTCGCTTCAGGAATATACTCCTTCGGTGTTGTTCGCAGAGGGGGAGTACGAATTAAAAATCTTTAATAACCTTTATACCCAAACAGATTATTTCAATTCTTCCGGCGATCGAACCCCACTGAAATCTCGAAGCACATTTTTTACTTCGTTGATATCATTGTTATACGGGTTCTCGGAAGATTTGAATATCGGAATTGAACTTTGGTTCAGGGCAGTGCGGAATGATTCGAAATCGAGTTCACCCTTTTCAGTGCTGCGGTTTGGTTCCAATCCTGCGGCAAGAGTTGCAATTAGCAGAATAGGACCGAAGATTAAATTTACTCCATTCAAAAATACTTTTCTTTCGGAGGTTACCGTTCAGTCCTCCTTTTTAATTCCAACAATAAAAGATCTTTCCGGTGAATATGCCGCCGACGGCAGTGTAATAAAGCCCTATTTGGATGATGATGCTTACATTTGGCTGACACAATTCTTTTACGATAGATCAATCTCTAAAGACTTCTCCTTTTTCGGAGAGGTTGATTCCTGGTTCAGAATTGACCGTGATCTCGAAGGAAGAAGAAACAGCCTGCAGTTACCGCTAAAATTGTTTTTGAGTTATTATCCCTCAGATAAAATTACAGTTTATGCAAACCACGAATTTGCCTACGCTTTCGGGAGCGGCGGCTCTTCATCCTATTACAATCAGGCAGGTCTCGGCGCCAAATATCAACTGATCGAATCACTCGAACTTGAGATTCTTTATTCAAATTTTTATATGGGAGAAAGTGCCGGAGCGGGTCAAACTTACAATTTGGGATTTCGACTGGTGCGCTAAATTTCTCTATTATTTTTATCTCCAACTTTCATATCTTTGATAAGACAAACAGAACTCATTTGGAGATGTTCAATGCGACGCTTCACAATTTTTCTTCTCACAATTTTCTTAATCTCTTCTATCAACAACGCCCAAAAGAAAAAGCTAACCTATAATCAAGCTTTTGAATACGGCATGCCCAGAATACTGCAGTCTCTGCCTTCAATTAAAGGGTGGTTTGATGATCAAAATTATCTGGAATTCAGATACACTCAAGGCAGCCCGGCAGCGCTATTCAAAGTTAATGCCGAGACAGGTGAAGCCTCCGTTCATCTTGATTATTCCGCGATAAATGAAAATCTGAAAGGGGGACTGCGGGCAGAAAAAAATGACGGCGTTACCGATGATCAGCAATTGGTTGTTTTTAATGAATCTAATGACTTGTATTTATACTTTGCCGAAGCTGGCGAATTAATCAATATTACAAACGATTCCGACGAGGAAAAGAATCCAACATTATCGCCGGATGGAAATTATTTGGCATACACCAAAAACGCCGACTTATATGTTTACGATATCACACAAAGAAAAGAAAACCGTCTTACTACGGATGGTTCCAATGTAGTTTATAACGGTTATGCCTCGTGGGTATATTATGAAGAAATACTCGAGCGTTCTTCGAGATATAAAGCATTCTGGTGGTCTCCCGACAGCCGTAAAATTGCATTCCTCCGTTTCGATGATACACCCGTACCGGTTTTCCCCTTGTTCAATTGTGCCGGGCTGCATGGTGAACTTGAGCTGCAGCATTATCCAAAAGCCGGCGACCCGAACCCGCTTGTTAAACTTGGCGTTGCAAACGTTAGAGATTCAAACATTGAGTGGATTGCCGATGAACCCGATGGAGAAAATTATATTGCATTTCCTTTCTTTTCCGTCGATGGCGATAAAGTCTATTATCAATGGATGAACCGGGCACAGGATAACATTAAAATTTTTTCCGTTGATCTTGATACAAAAAAATCAAATGTTGTCTACGATGAAACACAAAAAACATGGGTAGAGTTTTTCTTTCCATTTTATGTTTTCAAAAATGGACGCGGATTCATAATTCGGTCAGATAAAGACGGATGGTCCAACCTTTATTATTACGACATGCAGGGGAATCTCATTGCAAAGCTTACCGATAATAATTGGGAAGTAAAAGATATCTCTTACGTAGATGAAAAAAACGGATTCATTTATTTCCACGGTACCGGGGAAATATCAACCAACAGGCATTTTTTCAGAGTCGGGTTGGACGGAAAAAACTTAAAGCAATTAACCAAAGAAGACGGAACTCACTCATGTGAAGTCTCTGCCGACGGAAGCTATTTTATCGATACATACAGCAACATCAACCATCCCGGGGGAATGAAGCTTTACAATATTGAGGGAGATTTAATCCGCGAACTTGGTACAAAAAAAAGTCCGGTGTTTGAAAATTACGAAACCGCGGTTGGCGAACTTTTCACAATCGAAACGAGCGACGGTGTTGAACTCCCGACTGCTTGGTATCTTCCGGTTGACTTTGATAAATCAAAAAAATATCCCGTTATATTTTCCGTATACGGAGGTCCGGGAAGATCATCCGTGAGCAACTCCTATCCTCGCTGGGTAGAATCATTTTACTATGCTCAAAACGGGATAATTGTGCTAGAGGTTGATCACAGAGGCTCGGGGCATTTCGGCAAAGTGGGCGCGGCAAAGATGCACCGCAATTTAGGCTATTGGGAAGTTAATGATCTCACCGAAGCCGTAAAGTGGCTGCATAAACAACCCTTTATTGACGGATCGAAAATAGGCATTGAAGGAGCTAGTTACGGTGGCTATGTTTCTGCGCTGGCAATTACAAAAGAACCGGAATATTTCAATTTCAGCATCCCGGAATTATCGGTAACCGATTGGCGTTTGTACGACAACTTTTATACGGAACGCTACATGGATAAACCGTCAGAAAATACCGATGGGTACAAATCATCTTCGACACTTAGTTACGTTGATAATTATAAAAGCGGTATGTTCATTATACACAGCACTTTGGACGATAATGTTCACATGCAGAACACTATGCAGCTTGCAGGCAAACTTCAGGAAAAAGAAAAAAATTTTGAGATGATGATCTATCCCAGTTCAAGACATGGAATCGGCTACACGCAGCGAAATCATTTAAAACATCTTGTAATGGAATTCTGGTGGAAATCACTATTAGGCAAAGAGTTTAAAGAGTATCCAAAATAATTTTACTCGATTAAACCATTCCTCATTGCATAAAGGGAAATGTCGGCATTTTTATCAATCTTCATTTTCTCTAACACACGAGACCGGTAAGTACTTATAGTTTTAACACTTAGATTCAGTTCATTTGCGATGTGGGAAATGCCTCTTCCTTTTGCCAGCGCCAGCATTACCTGAAACTCTCTTTCGGAAAGAAGTTCGTGAGGAGCTGTTTGCGTTTCGGTAG
>JAENZU010000440.1 GCA_016841125.1 Melioribacter sp.
ATCTGCATACAATGAAGGATTAGTAAAGTATCAATATGGCAGTGTAGCTCAAGTTCTCGAAACCGAAGCACCGCTGATATCTTTTGATCAATGGAAAGATAATTATTATGTAGGTCTTCAAAGCGATCTAAGAATGATATTGTTGAAAAGAAAAGGCAATGAATTTATTAAAAAAGATGAATTCATTTCTCCCGGCAGAACACTCACACATAAACTTGCAAATTCAAATTTGTATGTCTTCGATCTTGATAGCGGATTAACTGTATTCCCGAACCCGGAGGATCTACATCTTACCAATAGATATGATAAGTATAAAAGTGTTTTTACATTTGATGTAAGTGACAAGTACTTGTGCGGTTATAGTTTATCAGATAATAATCTTTTCCTGGTGGAAGTAAAAAATGGATTGCCAAAAAGAATATTGGATTCACTTAAGATAAAAACTAGGTATAGTTTTGAAATGATTTTTGACAATCTCTTATTTTTTAGTTCGGATGAAGGATTGAAATTATTTGATATTTCGGATAACACTTTTAATATCATGACTGAAACAAGCGAACTAAAATGGTTGATTAAAATATTTAAAATAGACGATTATTATTTGAGTTTAGATAATAGTGGAAATCTTACTAAGTTTAGAATAATCAACAATTCCATAAAAATTGATAGAACTCAAAATTTGGGCTATCCACCGAAGTATATAAGTCTGGAAGGGAGCAGACTTTATTTAACTTACCATAAATCAAACAGGATACTTTCAATCTTTGACCCATACCATAATACTAATATTGAACGCATTGATCAGTGGAAAACCGGCTTTAAAATTTTGGGGGACCATCCGATTTTTGGAGTAGGCGATATTGATCTTAAACCTGTTTATTCGGAATATAAAGAATATTATTTAAAAGAAGATTTCGGTCATTTGCATAATAATTATATCCACGTGCTTGTAATATTAGGGGTTTTCGGATTTGCGGCATTTATGTACCTTCTTATCAGTGTGCTTCTGCTTGATATAAAAATTTACCGTGCATTAAAGGGAAAAGAATTTGCGGCATCTTTTTCTTTAGGGACACTCGGCGTATTTAGCGCGTTTTTGATCTCCGGTTTAGCAGAGTGGAATTTTGGCGATCAGGAAATTATTACGATGATATGGTTTACTTTGGGTTTAAATATTGCATTTTATAAGTCATTAAAAACTCATGAAGATCATGAATAGTCAAATCAAAATATCATCAATTATTATTGCGAAAAATGAAGAGAAAAATATTGTCAGATGTATCGAGAGTCAGCTTGGATGCATTGATGAAATAATTGTGTTGGTCGATGAAAATTCAACTGACGGGACATTGAATAAAGCTTCCACATTTGATAAAGTAAAAGTCGAAATAGTTAAGTGGCAGGGTTACGCCAAAACAAAACAGTACGGGGTCGATAAATCTTCAAACGATTGGGTGCTATGGATTGATGCCGATGAGGCAGTTACAAAGCAGCTTTCCGATGAATTGAATTTATTCAAAAATTCTTCACCACAATTTTCAGCGTATAAATTATCCCGCCGTGCATATTTTTTAGGTAAGTGGATAAGGCATAGCGGTTGGTACCCCGGTAATGTTACAAGACTGTTTAATAAAAATAAAGCAAGGTTCAGCGACAGCGAAGTTCATGAACATCTTTTAGTTGAAGGTGAAACCGGTAAATTGAACAACGACCTTGAGCATTACACCGATCCGAACATTCATCACTATTTCGAAAAGTTTAACCGATATACAACTCTTGCTTCGGAAGAGCTTTATCAAAAAAATCGAAAAGTTTCTTTGAACGACATTCTGGTTCGTCCTATTTTCTTTTTCATAAAAATGTATATTTTCAGAAGAGGTTTTTTGGACGGATTGCAGGGTTTCATTCTGGCAGTTTTTTCATCTACATATGTTTTTACAAAGTATTGTAAGTTATGGGAATTGAATAACAAATCGGATATTGAAAAATGACGATCGGTATTATGCCTAATACTACCAAGGAAAATATTGCCGAGGTAGTTTATACCCTAATAACAAAACTTAGAGAGAACAATTTTGAAGTTGCAATCAGCGAGTCATTTAAAAAATTATTTAAAGGTGACGAAAAGTTTGTTGAAGAAGTAATGTTTTTAGATAACAAGGCTTTAAGCGCCGGGAGTGATATAGTAATATCGATAGGTGGTGACGGTACTATGCTTCACTCGGCTTATGAAGTGCGCGATGCAAAAACTCCGCTTCTCGGACTCAACTTCGGGAAGCTAGGCTTTCTGGCAGAATTTGAAGTGCAGTATATAGACCGGCTCATCAGCGACATAAAAAATGAAAACTATATAATTGAGGAAAGAATTGCTCTTGAAGCACGCAGTCTTACTCATCCAAATGATGACTTATATGCTGTGAATGATTTGGTAATTGATAAAGGTAAGTGGCCTAAAATGATCCGGCTTACGATTAAAGTTGACGACGATTATGTTGCGACATTTTCTGCCGACGGAATTATTATTGCCACCCCGACAGGCTCTACAGGCTACTCAATGTCTGTTGGCGGTCCTATTGTCAGTCCCAAAACCGATGCAATTGTTCTTTCTCCAATCTCACCCCATTCGTTAACAATGCGCCCAATGGTGCTTTCCAGCGATCAGCGAATAACTATTACGGTTGAATCGATGTATGAAAGTGTACAGATAAACAGTGACGGACAAAGGGTTCATAATTATAAGCCGCCTGAAAAATTTGAAATATTTAAAAGTCAGTCCCCGGTTAGGCTCGTTCACACTTCGCGGACTAATTACTTTGAGATCTTGAGAAACAAATTATTCTGGGGATTAGATATACGCAATATACCCGATATAAATTCGAGTAATAAATGAAAAAAATAATTATCACGATATTGTTTTTGATCAGCACTATTTATGCTCAAGAATTAAAAACAGTCATAGACCCGAAAACAGAAAAGCCAATGCTGGTAGGTGTTTGCGACAGATCAGCATTTGCAGACACAAATTTTTCCGGGTGGTTTAATTCCGAATATAATTCTTATTCTATCGATAAAGAAACTTTGGCAATTCTCGAACCAGCCGATCTTGATTTTACCTTAACCGTGGTACTCGGCACTTGGTGCAGCGACAGCAGGCGGGAAGTTCCGCGAATACTTAAAATTATTGATTATCTAAAAATACCTGAAGAGAAAATTTCATTCATAAATGTTGATAGAGAGAAGCATTCGCCCGAAGGAGAGGTTGATGAATTAGATATACAACTTGTGCCCACTTTTATATTCTTTAAAGGTGAGGAGGAAATCGGTAGAATTATTGAAGTACCTGAGATCACACTAGAAGAAGATCTTGTGGGGATACTGATTTCCAATCCCGATTAGTATTAACCTATAACTTTTAGCAGAAATGTTTTTTAATTAACTGCGGTAAGGAAATGCCAACAAATCTACCGCCGGAATATTTTGAAGCTGAAAAGCGGTACAAAGTAGCTTCGGATCCAAAAGAAAAATCTGATGCATTGGAAGAACTTATCAGTAAAATTCCAAAGCATAAAGGTACGGATAAATTAAGGGCTGAATACAGAAAAAACCTTTCCAAATGAAAA
>JAENZU010000441.1 GCA_016841125.1 Melioribacter sp.
TGGCAATTTGCAAAAGAATAGTTGAAAGACATGGCGGCAAGATTTGGGTGGAATCTGAAGAAGGAAAAGGAAGCGAATTTTATTTTACAATTGATAAAAATTTATAGGAGAATATTTATGAACACTTTTAATGTAAACCCGATCGATATACTGCTTGTCGAAGACAATCCCGGCGATGCCCGTTTAGCCAAGGAAGCGTTAAAGGAAAGCAAAATACATAATAATCTTTACATTGTTTTGGATGGAGAGGAAGCACTACAATTCCTAAGAAAAGAAGGGGAATTCAGCGGAGCGGTAACTCCCGATCTTATTCTGCTCGATCTAAATCTGCCTAAAATTGACGGTAGAGAAGTGCTCGATACTGTTAAACGTGATGAAAATTTAAAAATGATTCCGGTCGTTATTTTAACAACATCCAGAGCCGAAGAAGACATTATTAAAAGTTACAAACTTCATGCTAACTGTTTTATTTCAAAACCATTGGATTTAGACCAGTTTATGAAAGTGGTTAGATCTATTGAAGATTTCTGGCTTTCGATTGTTAAGCTGCCTTCTAAATCATAAATTTTTTTTTAGCAGGAGGATATTATGACAGAATCAATTGATTTTATTAAAATACTATTAGTTGAAGATAATGAAGGGGATATTCGTTTAGCAAGAGAAGCTTTGGCTGGCAGCAAGGTTAGAAATGAACTGCCTCAATATTGCAACTCCTGAATTTATTGGAATTAGTCATCAAATTGTTGGTTCACTTTTAGAAGGAAAAGAAGGATCTTATGACATCGAACAAACTATGCTTTATTAAAAACGGAATTGCCGAATCCGCTGGATGATATTGAATCTACAATTGAAGAATTAGAATAGTTGAAAGGTATGGCGTTAATATTTTGGTTGAGTCTGGAATTATTGGAAATCGATCTTCTATTTTACTCTGGATAAAACTATTACGAAAAAAAAGGAATTTGAATGATTCAGCTAAATATACCCGAAAAATTGTATGGACGTGATGAGGAAATTTCACTGCTATTAAATTCATTCGAAAAAATAAGCGGAGGAAACGGAAAGGTACTATTAATACCCGGAACTTCCGGGGTTGGAAAAACAGCCCTAGTGCAAGAACTGAAAACTCCAATTGTTAAAAGAAATGGTTTCTTTATTAATGGTAAGTTTGATCAGTACCAACAAAATATACCCTATTTTGCTTTTCGGCAGGCATTTCTTTCACTTTTGCATGAGTTTGTTAAATCAGATGATCTTCTGCGTAATTATTTTAAGGAAAAAATTATTAAGGCATTAGGCAATCAGGGACAATTGTTGGTAGACCTGGTTCCCGAATTTGAATCTTTTATCGGTCCGCAGCCCCCATTGGATATTATTAGTGCTCAGGAAGCAAGACACCGGTTTAACAATTTAATTATTAATTTTCTTGAAGTAATATGCCGCCCGGAACACCCCGTAGTTCTTTTTGTGGACGACTGGCAGTGGGCTGATTCAGCTTCGTTTGAATTATTGAAACATCTTCAGGTTGGCACCACGCTTAGATATTTATTGGTGATTGTATCTTATAGAGATAATGAAGTAGGGCATGGGCACCCTCTAAATTCTACTATCGATTATTTAAACAGCCAACTTGTACCGCTTAAAAAGCTTGAAGTAAAAAATATTAATGTTAAAGATGTAAGTGATATGCTGTCCGATACTTTAAAGCCGGCTGCCGAAGATATAGTTGGTTTGGCTGAATTAATTCATAAGACAACAAAGGGGAATCCGTTTTTTGTAAAATCCCTTCTATATTTTTTATCAGAATCCAACTCAATTTGGTACGAGACGAATAATAATATTTTTAAGTGGAAAATTGATACGGACAGCGATATTGAACTACCCAAAGAAGTTATACAATTATTCGTGATCAAATTAAGAAAAACGGATAAGGAAACTCAGTCTTTATACTCACTAGCCGCCTGTTTGGGTAATCGTTTCAATTTGGAAACTCTAAGTCTAGTAAGCGGATTGGAAGTTTCGCATTGCCGAAAAATACTTAGTTCCGATCATGTTAACGAAATGGTTAAACCATTATATAATGTCGAAAGTGAATCCGACTCTAAGGATATTAAGAGTAGTGAATTATATGCTTTCCAGCACGATCGCTTTCAGCAAGCAGCTTTTTCTTTGTTAAATCCGGATGAACTTTCAAAACTGCTTCTCAAAATTGGCAGACTGCTCCTTAAAAGACTTTCTCCCGAAAATTTAAGCGAAAGATTATTTGAAGTAGTTAATGACTTAAACGCCGGCTTAGATCTGATTGCGGACAGAAGCGAGAAGATAAAATTAATAGAACTAAATATTACTGCTGCACGAAAAGCCTATTCAGCAACAGCTTACGGTTCAGCTCTGCAATATTACCGCACAGCTTATAAAATTTTAAGTGACACGGAAGTGTGGAATCATCAATGGAGAGAAAGTCACGAATTCACATTGAATATTTTAAAAGAGCGCGCCGAATGTGAATTTCTTGAAGGAGACCGTAAACAAGCTGAAGAGCTTATACAATCTGCATTGGAAAATTCTAAAAATACAATTGAGAAAGCCGATATTTTTAACATATTGATTGTGCAAAACACTTTACTTGCTAAGTATCCTGCCGCTATAAGTGCCGGTAAGGCAGCTTTGGAAGCTTTAGGGATTATTCTTCCGGACGATAATTTTGAGACAGCTCGTGATGAAGAAATTTCTAAAATAAGCAGCCTTCTAAAAAACCGGGAGATTACCTCCTTGTTTGATCTTCCTAAAATGAGCAATCCTGAAATGCTAATGGCAACAAAAATTTTAATAACAATGGGTCCGCCTTGCTATCGCTCACACCAAAGATTGTGGAGTGTAATGGTACCGAAAGTAGTCTACTTAACTTTAGTATATGGAAATATTCCGCAGGTTGGTTACAGCCATACAGCTTACGGGGGACTTTTGGGCTGGGTAAACAGCGATTTTAAATCAGCCGGTGAATTCTCAGAATTGGCTACACGATTAATGAAGGAAGTTTTTCAGATCCCCTCTCAGCAAAGTGTTTTTTATTTAATGATCGGAAGTTCAATTCGTCATTGGTTCCGGCATCTAAAATATGGTAGTGAAGATTATATTAAAGCTTATGAAATAGGGCTTCGTTCAGGAAACCTTCAGTATGCTGCATACGCCTTTGGTCATAATATGTACTGCAGCTTTTTCCAAGGCATCAATTTAGTAAAACTAGAAAATGAAACTAATCACTCTCTTGAATTCGGCAAGTCCCGCCGCAATCAATGGGCAATAGATTTATTGGAAGGTGCACTAAACATATTTAGTGTTATTAAAGGAAAACATTCTGGTTTTTATTCGATAACTGATTGGGATGATGATGAATATTTGGGGAGAGTATCGGCACATCAAAACATTCAAGTTACTTGCATTTATAAAGTTCTAAAAACGTTTTCCCTGTTTTTTCTAGCAAATGAAGATGATGCCATTGCCCTATCGGAAGAGCCAACCCCTATTATTTATACTGTCGGCACTCAAGGTCTATTGCCCTGACCGGAATTTGTTGTTACCAAACTGCTATTGAAA
>JAENZU010000442.1 GCA_016841125.1 Melioribacter sp.
ATTGCAGTTAGACGGTTTATTTCTCCAATCCTTGGGATAACGTAAATGAAAGCTGCAGATAAAAAAACCAGCAGTGCAAATAAAAATGCAAATGACTTTTTGTTTAAAAACGCAATTTTGTTAAAATCAATTTTTGTGGAAAAATATAAACCCGAAATTAAAATTATAAGATAGACCGGTAAGACTATAAATTCATTTCCAGTATAAATATGAGAATACTTTAAAACAAATAGAGCTGCGGTAAAAGTTATAACGCCTGCAGAAAATATGTTGATAAAATGTTTTGAACTATACACTGAGATACATTGTTAAAATTTCTAAATAAAAGGTTTTTGAAGTGCGCAAAATAGTAAAAATATTATTCATTTTAGGACTTATTTCTTCAGTTAACTATTCGGAAAATGATATGAAAATAGAAACATCAAATAATATTCACAATGTTGAAGTAACAAAATCAGACGGCAGCAAAATTGAACTTTCAGAGTACAGGGGGAAAGTTCTGCTTATTGTAAATGTAGCGAGCCAATGTATGTACACCATCCATTATGCGGGACTTCAGAAAATTTATGAAAAATATAGAGATCAGGGTTTCGAAATATTGGCATTTCCGTGCAATGATTTTGGCGGTCAGGAACCCGGCACAAATTCTGAGATAAGTGAATTTTGCTCACTTAATTATAATGTTACTTTTGAACTATTCGATAAAATTAAAATTTTAGGTAATGATAAATCTCAATTATACAAAATACTAACATCGAACGAGGAAACGGGTTTAGGCGATGTTGAATGGAACTTCGAAAAATTTCTAATTTCAAAAAATGGCGAAATAGTAAAAAGGTTCAAAAACCACGTTGAGCCAACAGATGAAAAGATTACTAAATTAATTGAGCGCGAATTATCCTCAAACTGATTATGATAAGCGGAAAGACTAATTTCCGCTTATACCCAATTCTCTTTTGACTTCACTTTTTGCGGTGATGAAATCTTTGTGAGATAGCATCAAATTTCCGCTTATCTTTCTGATAAAAAAATCTTCGTACTGATTAAGTTCATCGTCGAGCAAAATGATTTTCCAAAGATTCCTGATGATCTGATATTTTTGTAGATCATTAAAATTTTTATTGATGGTATCTGTAAATTCCCAAATGCTTACACTCTTTTCTACACTTTCTTCTGAAAGCTGCATCAATTCTTTAACGTATTCTTTAGAAAGATCGAAAATTTGCTGCATTGCTTTAATTATGTTTGCTCTTTCGGTGTCGGTAAAATTATCATCGGCTTTGGCAACTTCAATAAATAAAGCACAGGTTGCAATCTGCAGTTTCTGATCATCAGTTACTTTAGGCGGAGTATTCCGTTTTTTTATAGCCGGTTTATCGGCAGAATCTTGAGTAAATATTTCTTTTAGATACTTTAGCATATTTATTTTTTAATCCTAATTTTCTTCAACTTCTATTTCTTCGGTCTCGGTTTTTTGCGGCGGACGGTCGTAAAGCTGCGTCATCTCTTTATATTTTGATGCTAATTGATCTGAAATCTGCTCCCACGTGAAACGCCACGCCCAATTACCGCCGAGTGTTCCCGGAAAGTTCATTCTGGATTCACCGCCGAGATTGAGAACATCCTGCATTGGAATAATAACAATATCAGCAACAGATGCATAGGCTGCTCTTATTAATTCTTGACAAATATCATCACCAAAATAATTCAAATATTTCTGAGTAGCATCATAAATTTCAGGATCATTTACTTTTGCTTTCTCAAAAAATCCGCGTGTTGTATCATTATCGTGAGAGCCTGTGTGAACCACGCAATTGCGGGGGAAATTGTGTGGTAGAAATTTTCTTTCGCCAGTGGGACCAAAAGCGAACTGGAGAATTTTTATTCCGGGAAATTCAAACTGATCCCGTAATTTTTCAACATCTTTTGTTATTACTCCTAAATCTTCAGCAATAATCGGAAGCTCTCCAAATTTTTCCTTAATTGTATTGAACAGCTTTTCTCCGGGGGCTTTAACCCATCTGCCGTCAATGGCGGTTTCGGCATCGCCGGGAATTTCCCAATAGGCATCGAAACCTCTGAAGTGGTCTATTCTAATTATGTCCACCAAATCCAGCATTTTACTGATTCGCTGTGTCCACCAATCAAAATTATTTTTTTCCATCACATCCCAGCGGTAGAGAGGATTACCCCACAGCTGTCCCGTTTCACTAAAATAATCGGGCGGCACACCAGCAACTTTTTCTAAATTTCCTTTTTCATCAACGGTAAAAAGATCTTTATTTGCCCAGCAGTCGGAACTGTCGTAAGCAATAAATATCGGCAAATCGCCTATAATTGTTATTCCCTTTTCATGAGCATATTTGGTTAGATTCTTCCACTGATAAGAGAAAATAAATTGAAGAAATTTATTGTACTCAACATCAAGCTTTAATTTTTCTGTCCATTTTTCTATCGCGCCAGGTTTACGGTAAGCGATATCATCTTCCCAATCTTTCCAAATTATACCGCCGTGATATGTTTTAGCAGCCATAAAAAGTGAAAAATCATTTAACCAATGATTATTTTTGCTGCAAAAATCATCAAAACCATCCATTATTTGAATGTTGTTATTTTTAAAATTATCAAATGCTTTCCTGAGCAGATCAAATTTGTATCCGATAACTTGTCCGTAATCGATTTTATTTGGATTATGATCAGGAATTACTGATAAATCTTCTTCAGAAAGAAGCCCGTATTCTTCTAATAAATCAAGATTAATTAAAAGCGGATTACCTGCGAATGCAGAAAAACATTGATAGGGAGAATCACCGTAACCGGTCGGTCCAAGCGGAAAAACCTGCCAGAGTGTTTGACCCGATTCTGATAAAAAATCTATAAATTGGTAAGCATCCTTTCCTAAATCACCAATTCCGAATTTTCCGGGTAAAGAAGTTGGATGAAGTAGAATGCCTGCTGATCGATTTAATTCCATTTTTCCTCTGCATTTTAGTTAAAAATCAACGAAAATTAATTTAAGCAAAAATCAAGACTTTATTACTAAAATTAATTTCCTATATTATTTTCCATAATTCAATATTAACTTTTTGAATTATGTAACTCTTTTTTACTCAGGTAATTGCTTTAATAAATTAATATTTATAATTTAGTCCCACTCTGAGTAGAGACACCTGTTGACAAAAATTGAATAAATTTATAGTTCTTATTGAACTTTAAGAGGGGAATCGTTTCCCCTATAATTAACCTTTAATAGTCTTTCCGAAATTATTTCTCAGAGGTAATTTTTTATCGGAATGAGTTCGGATTGATTGTGCAAACGGGTTATGGTGTAAATCATTAACAAGGTTTTAAATGTAAGGGAGGAATATGAAGATTGATCGACTTTTTACCGTCGAAGGGGAAGACCCGCTAAAATCAATAGAATTTGTAAAACGTGTTTCGGAAATTAAAAACCCCGACGGATCAATCGTCTTCAAAATGGAAGATGTTTCTGTTCCGAAATTATGGTCTCAAGTTGCTACCGATATTCTGGCGCAAAAATATTTTAGAAAAGCAGGAGTTCCAAGACTTTTACGCAAAGCAAAAGAAGAAAATGT
>JAENZU010000443.1 GCA_016841125.1 Melioribacter sp.
AAAATATACTGATTCCCGAATTGCGCGTGACCATTAAATTACCAGTGAAGCGTACCGTGTACAACATGATTATTATTTGTGCCGCCTATCATTTCCATTATATCTATTTCACCGCAAGCAGGCCAGCCTATCGATGAAATATTTTCACCCAGCATCCAAAATGCAGGCCAGAGACCTTGACCGTAAGGCAGCTTCATTCTGGCTTCAATTCTGCCGTATTTAAAAAACTGCTTTCCTTTTGTGATCAATCTTGCCGATGTATAATCTCTCCCCCCGAAACTTTCTTCCTTTGCCTCGATCACAAGTTTACCATTCTGAATATATGAATTATCCGCCCGGTCTGTGTAATATTGGAGTTCATTGTTTCCCCATCCGCCTCCGCCGGTTTCATGGGTCCAATTATTCGGGTTAATAGTTGATCCCAAAAATTCGTCCGACCAAACAAGCGTATAGCTCTGAGCTTGAACCGTAACAGATACTGTTAAAAATAAAGCCAGCAGTAAAAATAAATTTAATTGTCTCATTTTTTAATCAACTTTAAGTGGTTATTGTCTCTGTAAAGATTATACCTATTGAACGGCACTTGTTCAACGCAGCCAAATAGCCGCATGTTTCATGCCATATACATGGTTGAATTATGGTAGAAAAAAGCTAAAAGCTTTTAGAGAGCAATGAGTTTATTATCACATTTATAACGGCTTATTATCAAAATAATAACAAGAGAGAAATTATTTTGCCCCTAACGCTTTAAGGTAACCATCATTTGGAGTACAATTTTGATATTTGCAATTTTCTAGATACCGGTAAAGTATTTTTTTTGATATTTCCCTATCGGGACTGTTATTCCTAATGTTTTCATATTTTGATCTGTCTGATTCGGCAAACTCAATAATCGAATCATAATTTTCAGGTTCTTCAAACTGAACCGGACCTCTGGTTGTATTCATTTTTTTATAAGGCCAGAAATGCCAGCCGATTTCATGTTCATCCAGCAGACTTCTAAAATCATTTATCCAATCATCTTCATTTTCACCCGATTCCCCCATATAAATGGGGACATTAAATTTATCACGAAAATCAATATACTCTTGAATTTCTCCCTTCACCGGCGGCATCCAATATTTATGAAATGTATAAATTACATTATCGTCAAACGGTTTGCCGAAAACGGAAAAGTTGGTATTCCACCTAGCGCCACCTAGAAAAATAATATGATTTCGATCCACCTCTCTTATTGCTGTCACTATTTTTTTATAGAGTGGTTCTAGTTTTGGGTTAAGCAATTCCATATTAAAATAGTGCGCAATCGGTTCGTTCATCAAATCATACCCAATAATGATAGGCTCATTGCTGTAGTACTCAGCAATATTTTTCCAAATTAAAATAATCTGCTTCTGAGCTTCATTGCTTTCAAATAGAAACGGATAACCGTAACTATCATCGATATTATCACCCGTCTGACCTCCGGGAGCGCAGTGCATATCTAATACCATGTAAAGATTTTCAGTTTTGCACCAATTAATCAGACTGTCTAGCAATTCGAATCCCCTGCTCTCCGTATTGCCTAAATAAGTTTCATCATTAAATAGTTTATAATGAAAAGGAACACGAATAGAGTTAAAGCCAATTGATTTTATGAATTTAATATCATCATAAGTTACATAATGGTTTTGAAATTCCTTCCAGAATTCGGCTGCTTCGTAAGGTCCGATAAGCTGTGAGAATGCTTCGTTGATAAATCTTGGTGCATTCGTTTTTTTGAATTTAAACATGTAACCTTCGGGAACAAGCCAATGACCTAAATTGATCCCTTTGAGAATGATTTTATTTCCGGCAGTATCCAGCACATCCCTGCCGTCAGTTTTAAAGAACGACTGTGAAATTATTTGTGTTGAAAAAAGAATTATTAAAAATAGATATACTCTTTTCATATAAGTCCAATTTTATTTTAAGGTACTTCGTAACCTTTTGAGGCTGTCCAGATCTTAAACCATTGTTCGCGAGTTAATTTAATTGATTCGGAAGCTGCGGCAAGTTTTATTCTATCGATATTTCCTGAGCCAAGTACAATATTAAATTCAGCCGGATGGTTTGCAATAAAAGCAAGCGCCACTTGATCAATTGAGCTAGCTTCCGTTTCGTTTTTTATTTCCTCTAATGTTTTGCGCAGGCGCTGAGCTTGAGGAGAATCTTCATTGAATATTCTGCCGCCGGCAAGAGGCGACCATGCCATGGGTGATATACCAAGTTCGATTAGCAAGTCTATTGTCCCGTCTTCAAGCGGATTGAGATTCATAACCGAAAATTCAATCTGATTTGTAACAAGCGGAAAATCAAGATGCGAATCCAGCATTAAAAATTGTGAGGGTGAAAAATTCGAAACACCGAAATGTTTTACCTTTCCGGATTTATTCAACTCATAGAATGCTGATGCAACTTCTGCGGGATGCATGAACGGATCAGGCCGATGAATTAATAATAGATCAATGTAATCGGTTTGAAGATTGACCAAAGATCTTTCTGCCGATTGAATAATATGTCTGCTCGATGTATCATAACAGTGGAATTTATTTTCCGGTCGATTTTCACTAACCAGTTTAATTCCGCATTTTGTTACAATCTCAATTTTATCTCTTAGTGATTGTACTTCCTTTAGTAAATTGCCGAATATCGATTCGCAGGTATAACCGCCGTAGATATCAGCATGATCCATGGTAGTTATACCAAATTCTAAAGAACTACTTACATAACTCTCAAGTTCGGCAGTGGACATTTTCCATTGAGCCAGGCGCCAAAATCCCAGTGCAAACCGGGAAAATTCGGGTCCCTCTTCAATCAATTTTATTCTCTTCATATTTTCCTTTTCATTTTAAGATGATCATCTTACGGGTTTTAAAATGGTCCCCTGCCTGGAGCATGTAAAAGTAAACACCCGAGGAAAGTGATTCAGCATTAAAATTAACTTGATAAAAGCCGGCTCTCTGTTCTTTTTCAACTAGCAAATCAACCTGCTCTCCCAACACATTGTAAAGAAGCAGTCTCACTCTGGAATCTTTTGGAATAGAATATTTTATAATTGTTGCCGGGTTGAAGGGATTAGGATAATTCTGAAACAGTTCGAATTCGGCTGCAATTAATTTTTCATTATCGGCAGAAGTAAATACATCGTTTATTTCTCCCGGTGTCCCATAGGGATTTGAAGCCGACCAATTTTCAGCTAATGAGTTATCCAATGATGGATTCAGTAATGCCAGTGTGCTTCCCGAGCCATCCGGGGCAGTCGGCCACGGACTGGCATCGTCGTAAGTCAGTGAGTCAACTATTATATCATCTGAATTGTATAATCGTAATAATTCTCCGCCGTTACTCATTGAAAAATCAAAACCTCCGGTTACATTTTGGAGACCGGGATAAAAGGATTTGAATTTAAGAGTATCTTTGCTGATAACAAGATACTCTCCGGCGTTTAAGATTAATCCAGCGGGAAATTGATAAGTATTATCATTGTTTGAATCTTTAAACTTCCAATTTGAAATTTCAATATTTTCATTTGAGTTATTATAAAGTTCAATCCAATCTTCCGTATCAAACTCA
>JAENZU010000444.1 GCA_016841125.1 Melioribacter sp.
AAAAACGGGAATATTATTCTCATTCTTCACTTCTATTCTGAATAAGTAAACTCCGCTCGATAAATTCATCGCTTTTGCATCAAATAGTTTTTCGTAGTAACCCTCAGACTGATATTCATTTATCAGTTCGTTTATCAGTTCTCCTTTCATGTCGTAAACTGCTAATCTTACATATCCCGGTGATTTTAATCTATAGCTTAGTGTTGTAGAAGGATTGAAAGGATTTGGATAATTCTGATATAACTTAAAATCCTTCTCTTCAATTTTCGGCTGCTCAACTCCAACTATAACTACCACAGTCTCTTCGCTCGGCGGCGATACATTACCCTGATTATCTACGGCTGTCGCTTTGTAATAAATATTCTTTTTTGAATTGATTACATCAGTAATCACCGTGTCCGAAGTTGTACCAACTAATTTCTGAGGACTTATTGTAAATCCCGGTGCGGTATCTCTGTAAATACGGTATTCTCTAAAATCAGCTTCAGTGTTCCGGTTCCATGTTATTTTTACTGTTGTGGAATCAACTTCTCCGTTTAGGTTTACCGGCGGTCTTGGGGCAAGGTCTTGGTAGGTGTAGCTTTCCCCTCCCGGTCCGCCATAGTATCCAATATCACTTCGTGAACCGTCAATATCTAGAATATCCGGATCTCCGGCATCAATACAAGGAGAGTACATCTGAAGATGGTAGTCGTCATTATCTTCATCAGCAAACATTGGGTACGCAATATTATTTGTGGAATCGAGTGGATCGAATGCTGAAAAATTTTGGAAATCCCATAAACAGTTATACTTTACCTCAGTATCATAATTATTAAATGCATTTCTAATACCGTACGCTCCCCTTAACAATAAATTATTCTTAATTGTATCCCATGGTAAAATTATAAAATGCTGCCTGTCTAAAAAACCCAATAATAGTATTATTAATCTATAATCCTGGTGTATCATAGCTTGCTATAGCAAAACTTGCATCAGTATCGGTTGCCACTATATTGTTTTTAAAAATCATACTCAAACCTTTAAATTCCATTCCTCTAGCATAGTAACCTTCAAGGTAGATTAGATTATTGCTAATTGCAGAGATGGAACTAGCACCACTGTAGATCGCAGTATTATAAACATCAGATATGATGTTGTTTTTAATTAGAAATTTACCAGGAATTATATTTATGTCAATTCGTATTGGATAATCACAGTTTGTAAAAATGTTATCATATATGTTTACATTTTTTCGATATGTGACTCTGATCCCAAAAAAGGCTTGTGAAATTAAATTATTTCTGATCGTAACTGTATACTGGGGGGTATATATCCATGAATATGCGAAAATTGCATAACCATCATAATTCTGACCGCTTGAAGGGGAATTGCGATCATTTACCATCAAATTAAATCCGCTTATTAAACAACTGTCTTTTGCATTTATTAAAAAGCCGCCTGCATTGGGAATTCCCAAAGATCTACCGTCAATTATACAGTTTTCAAATCCTGACCCGATAAGACTGATACCATGCTTCATGTCCACGATTTCCTTGTAAACACCGTCACCCACGTAAATTGTGTCTCCAAAAAAAGAAACATTAATACATTTTTGTATTCCATCCGCCGCAGTTGCCCAGCTTGTGTAGGGTTCTGTACTGCTGCCGGTTTTGCTTACATAACGTACAGTTGAAAATGAAATTGTTTGAAGTAGTAAAACTAAGATTATTACTGCCGACTTTATCAAAATTTGCCTCAGAATTTTTGCTGATAAAAGATAATTAAATCGCATGAAGAGGGCAAGGGAATGGATGAATGCATTGCTTTATTGTTAAATTGTTGAGAACGAATAACCCTCAAGGTATCCAATCAATTTTAAACAAATCTCCTTGAGGGTTTTAGCACCTCAATACCTTCAAGGAAACAAATTCTTAAATCTATTTTTCATACCTTGAAGGAAGTCGTATTCGAAATTCTCGCAATATTAAATGTAAGGGTCGAAGATTTTCGACCCCTACTAAATTATAATTATGCAACACCAAATTCCCGCAATCTCAAGAATCAAAATGGAATTCAAGATTGCGGGAATTTTTTGTTCTTCGGAATGTAAATATACACTCCGAATATTGTAAATTATTTTTCCTGCTCAGCAATAAGATTGAGAGCGCTGCCGGCTTTGAACCACTTTATTTGATTCCCATTAAATGTATGATTTAACACAGCGTCTTCTTTAGAGCCGTCTTTATGTTTAATTATTAGGGTAAGCGGCTTGCCGGGTTTCATATCTGTCAATCCTAAAATACTAAGTTTATCATCTTCCAATATTTTTTCATAATCGGCAGGGTTGGCAAAAGTAAGCGGAAGCATACCTTGTTTTTTTAGATTGGTTTCATGAATACGTGCAAAACTTCTAACTATTATCGCTTTGCCGCCTAAGAATCTCGGTTCCATTGCAGCGTGTTCCCGGCTTGAACCTTCGCCGTAATTTTCATCACCGACAACAATCCATCCGGTTCCTTTTGCTTTGTATTCACGGGCAACTTCATGAACCTGTTTATACTCGCCGGTAAATTGATTTTTGGTTTCTCCGGCTTTTCCCGTAAATGAGTTAATTGCACCGAGGAACATATTATTTGAGATGTTGTCCAGGTGTCCGCGGAATCTAAGCCAGGGACCCGCCATTGAAATATGATCCGTTGTACATTTACCCTGAGCTTTTAGCAGCAGAGGTAAATCAACGTAGTCTTCACCGTTCCAAGGGTCGAATCTCTCAAGTAATTGAAGCCGCTCGCTATCTTCCTTTACAACAATGTCAACTTCAGCGCTGTCTTTAGCCGGCGGAATGTACCCGCTGTCCCCTTTATCAAATCCTGCTGTTGGCAGTTCTTCACCAACCGGCGGATCGAGCTTAACTTTTTCACCTTTTTCATTTTCTAATTCGTCAGTAAGCGGATTGAAGGAAAGCCTGCCAGCAAGTGCAAGCGCGGTTGTTAATTCAGGACTCGCAACAAACGCAAGTGTTTCGGCATTGCCGTCATTCCTTTTAGCAAAATTTCTGTTAAATGATGTTACAATTGTATTTCGTTCACCGTTTTTAATATCCATTCTTTTCCACATTCCAATACAGGGTCCGCAAGCATTAGCTAAAACCACTCCGCCGAAATCCGTTAGAGTTTTCAATTGACCATCTCTTTCGATTGTCGCTCTCACCTGCTCAGAACCCGGAGTGATTGTAAACTGGGCTTTTGCTTTTAATCCTTTAGCTAAAGCCTGTTTGGCAATACTTGCTGCTCTATCGATATCTTCATAACTTGAATTCGTGCAGCTTCCAATTAACGCCACGCTTATTTTATCGGGATATCCTTTTTCCTTAACTGCTTCTTTCATTTTGGAAACGGGCCATGCAAGATCGGGTGTGAAAGGTCCATTTAAATGAGGTTCTAATTCACTCAGATTAATTTCAACAACGCGGTCGTAATATTTTTCAGGATTGGCTTCAACTTCAGGATCAGACTTCAAATAATCTGCCATTTTCATAGCAAGTTCGGCAACGTCAGATCTGTCGGTGGCTTTCAAATATTCAGCCATTTTATTATCGAAAGCAAAAATGGA
>JAENZU010000445.1 GCA_016841125.1 Melioribacter sp.
CAGCTACGGTCCTTACAATCTCGGACCCGGCGAAAGCGTTAAATTTGTTTGGGCGGAGGCGGCTGCAGGCTTAAGCAGGGAAATGAATATTGACGTTGGTAGAAAATATAAAAGAGGCGAAATTACAGCCAAGGAGAAAAATGAATTTGTAATGCAGAGCAGGGATTCACTTTTCCAAACATTCAGACGCGCTTTAGCTAATTATAACGACGGTAATGGGTTTGTGATTCCGCAGTCCCCGAAACCTCCGAAAAGTTTTACGGTTACCTCAGGCGGCGATAGAATTTCATTGTCGTGGGAAGTCTATGATGAAGGCGACCCCGATATTACCGGTTTCGAAATTTATAGAGCAGCCGGTCAGTACGACAGCACTTACTATTTAGTTCATTCAGCAGGTGCAAATGAAAGAAGTTTTGAGGATTTATCCCCAATCCGCGGTGTAAATTATTATTATTACATTTCATCTGTAGGCGATCCTGCAAAGAACACCGGACAGGGTTTAACTCCGCCGGGACCGCTTAAAAGCAGCAGATATTACACGCAGACTTATGATCCTGCAAACCTTAAAAGACCAGCAGGAGAAAGTTTAAGTGATATCAGGGTTGTCCCCAATCCGTTCATCTTGTCGTCAAACTCTTCAACATTAAGATTTGACGGAGAACCGGATAAATTGGCATTCTTCAATATTCCGGGTCAGTGTAAAATTCAAATTTATACCGAATTGGGAGAAATGATTTATACTCTCGAACACTCGGACGGCAGCGGTGATGCATATTGGAATTGCGTTACATCTTCAAACCAAATTATTGTAAGCGGTATTTACATTGCGGTTATTACCGATTCAAATACCGGAGAAAAGCATATAACAAAATTTGCAGTTATTAGATAAAAGAAATTTTTATAAAATAGGTAGATCAATGAAAAAGTATACTTATTTGATTTATGTTCTGATTTTACTACTTCTGTTTGCTGTTTCGAATTATGCGCAGAATACCAAGCTGGCTCAGACCGGGATGAAGTTCTTGAGCGTTTCTACCGATGCAAGAGCAAGCGGTTTGGGTGAAGCTTATACTTCGTTGCACGGCGGATCGGAAGCGATGTTTTATAACCCTGCAGGAATGGCTTTAATGCAGAATTTTGCCGATGTATCTTTTGGTCAAACCGGATGGATTGCCGATATCAACTATATGCACGCAGCCGCGGCATTTAATCCTTTCGGAAACGATTATTACGGTGTATTCGGTATTTCCATTGTTGCGGTTGATTACGGCGAACTGCAGCAGACCGTGAGAGCCCAGAACGAACAGGGATTTTTAGATGTCGGAACTTTTTCACCGACTGCTATTTCAATCGGTATCGGTTATGCAAGAGCGTTATCCGAGAAATTTTCGGTGGGCGGGAATGTAAAATATGTTCAGCAAAATCTGGTAAATGGTATTGTTGATGTTTCCGGCGATCCGGCATTTGTTAAAGATAAATTTGAATTGGGAGTAATGGCTTTTGATTTCGGTGTTATCTACAAAACCGGGTTTAAAAGTTTGAACATCGGTATGAATATTAGGAACTTTTCCAGCGAGATCGAATACATCGAAGAAGGTTTTCAATTGCCTCTTACCTTTAAGATCGGTGCATCAATAGATGCTTTTGACCTGACCGACATCGACGTTGAAACTCATTCACTCTTAGTAACTGTAGATGCCTCTCATCCGCGTGATTTCAAAGAGCAGATGATGATTGGCGGTGAGTACACTTTTATCAAAACTTTTTCAGTAAGAGCCGGTTATAACTTCCCCAACGACGAAAGAGGCTTCAGCGCCGGTGTTGGTGTGAGAAGAGATATAGGCGGCGTTACTTTAGGAGTGGATTATGCCTATGCGCCGTTTGGAGTTTTTGATACGGTTCATAGATTCACTGTTAAATTTGCATACTAATTGAAACAAAAAATTAAATGAATATATCACAAAAATATCATATATTTTAAACTTGGTATAAAAATGAAAAATATTTACAAAGAGATTAAAGTTAGATCATTATTGACCGCTATATTGCTGTTAACGGTGCTATTATTGACTGCATGCAGCGAAGATCCTTCTCCTAGTCTTTATGATCAAGTTTCAACACCGGCTGATCCGGCTGTTATTTCTTCAATTGTTCCTTCAAACGGCGTCTTAGCAGGAGTAACCCAAGTAACAATAACAGGACAGAATTTTTCGACCGTGCCGGCAAACAACTATGTATATTTTAATGATGCCAAAGCAGAGGTTATGCAGGCTACGGCCACTCAACTGGTAGTTGTTGCGCCCCCCGTTACAATCCCGGTCGATTCAGTTAACGGAATAATGTACAAAGTAAAAGTTTGGGTTTTTAACCAGGAAAACCCTGTTGAACTTTACAGCAATTCGGTTGATTGTAACCTTCAGTACGCTGTTTCGGAATATTTTAAGTTTGATGCTACCGATCAACCTTGGGGAATAACCACTGATTTACTGGAAAATATTTATATTTTTACCCAGTCTGAAAATCAAATCGGAAAAGGAATCTTTAAATTGACCCCAGAGAAAGTTTACTCTAAATATGCCCAAGTCGCTCCAAATCAAACTTTTTGGCGTAGAATTAAATATGGAGCGGAAGGGAAAATTTACGGTGTTTTCAATGCACAAATATCCTCGGCACCCTCAGCGATTTATACAATTGATAATGAAAACGCAGCACCTTTAATATTTGTTGCCGGACAACCCCTAAACAACATATACAGCTTTGATTTTGATCAAAATTTAAATCTTTGGGCTTCAGGATTTAGCAATTCAATCTTTAGAATAACACCTGCGAAAGAAGTTAAAACGATTTCATTTCAGGCAGAAGTTACAGATTTGAGAATTTTCAATGGTTACGTTTATCTTGCAGGCAAGAAAGACAGTATTGTTAATGTTTGGAGAAAACAAATAGTTTCCGACGACAGTTTGGGTGCGGATGAACTCTATTTTGAATTTTCTGCAAACTATGGAACAATGCCGGTTTACGGTGCTGTATCAAATATAAACTCAATTACTTTTGCTGCGGACGGCGATCTTTATCTCGGCACTAATATGCAAGAAAACAGTGTTGTAGTTGTGCACCCCGATGGTTCGCACGCAATATTTTACACCGGCTTGCTGCCCCGCCCGGTTTATGATTTCGCTTGGGGTCCAAACCAGAAATTATATTATTCAAGCATTGAGACAAGAAATCAGGACGGAGATGTTGTTTTTCCGTTCTCTATTGTAGAAGTAAAAATGAACAAACAGGGAGCACCATATTACGGGAGAGATTAATAAATCACTTACTTATCAATTAACAAAATACAGGAGCAACTATGATTAAAAAACTAATTACGCTTATAGCGATGGTAGTGCTGGTTGCAACTACCACCTATGGTCAGTGGAGCTACGCAGGCGTATTTCCGCCGGCTAACCCCGACACAGTGAAAGGTCAGGCTCACGGATTGACAGTTGATCCGGACGGTAAAGTTTGGGTCACCAACTTTGGAGCCGAAACTTATATCTCCGGTACAGATACTATTCCCGGAGTTAGATTAATCCGTGTTTACAA
>JAENZU010000446.1 GCA_016841125.1 Melioribacter sp.
TCCTGAATGAGCAGATCCATAGCCTGCCAAACTTCTTCCCAGGGGGTGCTGCGGTCTATGTGATGCATTTGATATAAATCAATATGATCAGTTTGTAATCTCCTCAAACTGTCTTCGCATGCTTTCTTAATATGATAAGCCGATAATTTGGAATCGTTAATTCCCTCCCCCATTTTGCCGTAAACTTTGGTAGCCAGAACTACTTGATCTCTTCTTGAATTGTCATCTTTAAACCATCTACCGATGATCTCTTCTGTAACACCGGGTCCTAATTCCCAGCCGTAAACATTTGCAGTATCGAAAAAATTGATACCCAATTCAAGCGCCTTGTTCATCATCAAATGGCTTTCATCTTCCGGTGTAAACGGGCCAAAATTCATGGTACCTAAACACAACTTACTTACTTTCAGTCCGCTTCTTCCAAGATTTGTGTATTTCATTTTATTCCCTTTCGTATTATTTATAATTGAAGTAGATAATATTTTTAATATTAAAATATAAGTTAATCTTTAAGAATTATAAAAATATTATAGTAACTTACATGTTTAAATTTTTGAAAAATTATTAATTCATCAAATTCTACTCTGCAGATATCATAATGAAAAAAGCTCTATTCTTGTTTATTCTGGTCACATTTGGTTTTAATATTTGTATCGCTCAGGGCACGGGCACTTTAAGAGGTTTTGTCACTGACTCAACCAACGGTGAGTCAATTATTTACGCCAATGTAATAATTAAAAATTCCACCCACGGATCTCCCACTAATACCAAAGGGTATTATTTCATCCCTGCAATTCCGGTTGGTGAACATATAGTAATAATTTCCTATTTGGGTTATCAAAAAAAAGAAATTGAAGTAAAAATAGTGTCAAACAAAATCACTCAATTTGATGTGAAGCTAGTGCCCGCCAGTATTGAATTAAATGAGTTATCCGTTGTTGGTGAAAAATCTGTCAGGCAGAACGAGACAGATCTCGGATTGGAAAAAATAACAATTAAAGATATTGAGCTTGTACCCGCCGGAGTTGAAACTGATATATTCAGAGTACTTCAATCTACCCCGGGAGTTAGCACTACTGGCGATGTAACTTCAAAGTATTATGTTCGCGGCGGCGGCGGTGATCAGAATGTTGTGTTACTGAACGGTGCTACAATTTATAATCCATTCCACGCATTGGGAATTTTTAGCGTTGTCGATCCCGAGATGATATCTGTTGTAGAATTTTACAAGGGAGGATTCGCCCCGGATTACGGCGGTAGACTTTCATCAATATTAAATATTGTAACAAAAGATGGAAACAAAAATGAATTCCAGGGTACGGCACAGGCAAGTCTGCTATCGGGAAAAGTAGCAGTCGAAGGTCCAATTCCATACGGTTCATTTTTGGTAACCGGAAGAAAAAGTTACTATTCGGAAATTTTGAAAAAATATTTAAATCAAAAAGATGCTCCATTCGATTTCTATGATGTTTCATTTAAAGCGAATTTTTCTAATCCTAATCTCGACCGAAACGGCAAGTTTGTTGTGCATGGATTTTTAAGCAGCGACATTGTTGATAATGAAGATTCGTTCCTCGAAGACTACTCGGTAAAAAATAATATTTTCGGGATTGGATGGAACAAGGTGTGGTCGAGTCCCCTTTTCTCTGAGATGTTTATTTCGTACAGCGGCTTTAAAGCTGAGGTAATGCCCAACCTGGGAGATGCCAAGCCGAGAATGAATGAAGTAACTGATATTACCGGAGATTGGAATTTCACTTACATCTACGATAACAAAGATGAATTTCATTTCGGGCTGCAGAACAAAATTATTTCAACTAATCTTTCCCAGCAAAATCTTTTTGGTAAAAATATCAGCTACAAGCAGGAAGGCTGGGATATGAATATTTTCGGCAGCTACAAATTTTACCGTTGGGAGAATTTTGGTTTAGAATTAGGGATCAGGGGAAAACTAATTGGGCTATCGAAAAAGAGACCGTTTTTATTGGAACCGCGGGCAAGTGTAACATACCGACCAATCAGTACTTTAGCATTTAAGTTTGCGGTTGGCAGACATTCGCAAGAGATGGTAACAATAAGCAATGAGGAAGAACTGATATCTGTTTTTGAACCATGGATTATTGTTCCCGATTATGTTGCAGCACTCCAGGCAACACATTTCATTTTCGGATTTACATATTACATTTCGGATCAGATAACATTTGAACTGGAAGCTTACTATAAAGATCTGATAAATCTGCTTGAGGAGAATAATCAAAAGTTCACTGCTGAATTCAATGATTACATAAATGTTGACGGTGAAGCATATGGCTTAGAATCGATGATTGAATATCAATCCTCATGGTTTTTTACAAAAGCTTCTTATTCTTTGAGCTGGGCTTATAAAATAAAAGACGGCAATAGATTTTTTCCGCGATATGATAAGAGACACAATTTAAATTTTCTTGCAGGTATCGATTTCGGCGGCGGCTGGGAATCGAGTGTAATTTGGAACTTCAGCAGCGGTATGCCATTCACACCTATAATAGGTTTTTACGACAGAATGGATGTAATTGATGCTGGAAATAATTTTGATTTTAATCATTTTATCGGAGCTACATATTGGGGAGAAAAAAACACCCAAAGGCTTCCGGTTTATCACAGGCTGGACTTTAGTATCAAAAAGAAATTTACGTTTGGATTTGCCGATATCACTTTGGGCGCCAGTATTTTAAATGTTTATAATCGAAGCAATATTTATTACTTCGATAGACGCACGGCTAAAAGGGTTGATATGCTTCCAATATTACCATCAGTTTCAATAAAGGCGGAGTTTTAGTTGAAAAAATATATAGCAATTTATGTTTTAATTTTTACGCTACTCGGATGTGAAGAAGGCTTCGATCCCAAACTTGAACTACAGAATAAATATGTTATGACTTCAATCATCGGATCTTATAACAATCCCCAGTTTACTCAGAACCGCAGAGTTATAAGACTAACAAAATTATATGACGTTGAGGGATTCAATCCGGAGGTCAATACAGAAGATCCCTCCGTAAAAGGTGCTATTGTTGACTTTTATCATAACAACCAAAAATATGGAGCCGAAGAAGCAACACAAAGTAGAACTGATACCTCAAGATACAAGGGGGACGAAGTTGTTTATAAAAGTCCGGTATTGGATATTCGTCCGGCGGACCTGATAAAGGTAAATTGCCAAACACCCGATGGTACTGTCCTTAGGGGTGAATCGAGAGTTCCTAGAAGTCAGATCTTTGAATACTCCTACCCTTTTAACCGTGGCATTACCACAAATATAAATAGATTTCTTTGGGGGAACTCATGGATAATTTCATGGAGAAGATCGGAAGGGATTTTATATTTTCCAAAATTATACTTGAACTATAGGGTTGAAACATCAGACAGTACCAATGAATCAAAGTCTGTTGTAATTCCAACAAAATACATAATGACAAATGGTCAAGAGGAAGCGGTAGTCCCAAATTATTCAACCGAATCCTCCATTGAATATACCTTTGACGCACTTGACACTATAATGGCTAGAATATCAGCAGGAGACCCAAATAAAGGGAG
>JAENZU010000447.1 GCA_016841125.1 Melioribacter sp.
AGTTGCAATACCCGCAACAGGTTTCATATCGGATGGAGGTTTATTGAAAACGAAGATCTTATCTTGTGTGAAGTTAATGTTTTCCGGTGAGCCGCTAACAACTACAAGTTCTCCCAGGGCATAACCCGGATTTAAACCACGGGCTTGCTGCTGACCGGAAATTCCCAAAACATAATTTTTGTGATTTGCTTTTTCTGCAACAAAGTCACCCAGAGTGCTCACGCTTATGCCGAAAGGGAGAAGTAATGAAGATCTTATTTTATCATCTAAAAATCCTTCTGCTAAAGGCTCAAAGCCGGCGTAAAGCTCAATAGTATTTTCGTAATAAGCTCTGAATAAATTTGATGACCACTCAACAGCGCGTTTGAAATTTTCATGAATTTCAGTTAACTGCTTTAGATTAATATTATCAGATTTAGGTGGTGATATTTTTGGAGATAACTTTTCCCACTCCCACAATTCCAGATACCCGCAGCCTGCAAGGGCTTTTGCCAAGTAATAATTTTTCTCAATTAAATTTTGCGGAGTCTGAGTTTTCCAATCATTCATTTCTTTGAAAAGTATTGTCTCAATCGAAAGTGAAATGTCTACTAATGCTAGCTTGGCTCTGGCAGTTAAATTTTCATTTATAGCATTGCGGATATTTAACAGAAGGTCTGCCGATGAAATAAACATTGCCGATTTATTGAACGATTCACTCGAATAAGTTTTAACGAAATTTTCTAATTCACTCCTTATTGTAATTCCTTTCGGTAATCTTCCGATATATTTATTCAACGAAGAAAGCTCAACCGGTTTGAAAAACTCATCCATGTCTGCAATAAGTTTATCAAACATTTTGCTCAATTCCGGGGTGATCTTTGAGATATTTTTTTCTCTAAAATTTTTTATTGCTGCAATATCTTCAACTTCAGGCTGACCGTGTATCTTAACTCTAAGATCTAAAAAAGAGGGAAGTGAATCTGAGATATTTTTAGAAACCGAACGGATAGATTGCGCACGGCTGTCGTCGCCGGCATGAGGTATATCTTTTGCCGCTTCACGTATCAATAAAAATTTGGATGCGGGCAGATCCTTACTGCCGAGCAGCCACTCGAAAAATTTCTTTCCCCAATTAACTTCATCTTCAGCCTGGAAAGCTCCCCTGTAATATTGCGCTTTTCTTAATAGCCAGCCGTCATCTATTGCACGTAAATATTTTTCAATTTGATACTGCTTTAATCTGGAGTTATTATTTGGCTCATCTAAAAAATCCTCAAAAGGTGTTGCCGCGAGTATCTGACCCAGATAAATATTTCGTTTGGCAGCCAGTCGCAGTACTTCATCTTTGAACTGAGCTCTCTGCACTCCTCCGGGCTCAGGGCAGCGTTGTTCAGGCGGAAGTGTTGATCCGTCGGGGCAAAACCATCGTATTGCTTTATAAGGACCGCGTGCATCCTGCTTATATTTGATAATTAAATTTTTGATTTCCAAATCGCTATATTCTTGTGCGTTAAGAAAACCAATAAACATCAATGAAAAAAACAATTTAAGTATGAATAATTTTACAAAACTTTTTCCCATTATTAACCTATCTGTTTTTGTAAGTAGCAACTACGAGATTAATTCAATATAATCAATTTTTTCAATTAAGGAATGAAATGTAATCGTTGAATGTTAATATCATATTACTAAAAATTTTGCAATTTGAAATTAGAGGAATATATGAGCGATAAATATAAAAAAGCAACATTTGGGTCGGGCTGTTTTTGGTGCACCGAAGCGGTATTTGATAGGTTAAAAGGGGTCATCTCTGTAACATCAGGATACTCAGGCGGTGAAGTAGAGAACCCAACATACGATCAAGTTTGCAGCGGAAGCACAGGTCATGCGGAAGTTATTCAAATTCAATATAACTCTGATAAAATTTCATATCCAGAATTGTTGGAAGTGTTTTGGAAAACTCATGACCCGACAACACTAAACAGGCAAGGCGCCGATGTTGGAACCCAGTACAGATCCGTAGTTTTTTATCACACCGAAGAACAACGGGAACTTGCGGAAAAATATAAATCTGAATTGGATAGCGAAGGAATTTTCAATAATCCAATTGTAACTGAAATAACTAAATTTGAAAAATTTTATCCTGCAGAAAAATATCATCAAGGCTATTATGACGATAATCCTGCACAGCCATATTGCAGTTTTGTAATAACTCCTAAAATTGAAAAACTTAAGAAATTCTTTAATGAAAAATTAAAGCACTGATAGAAAAATGAGTGCTCCCCGATACTGAATTCTTTGGACTTTTGTGCTTGTAAGCGATTATTTATTAGGAAATCTTATTATATTTAAAACGTCGTAAGTTTCTCAATAATAGTGAGATACAATGAGCGAAAGCAAAAGCAAATTTTTAGACGCAATGTGGGGAAACATTTTTTCCAGACTTGGACTGCGGTCGTCCTATTCGAAGTTTGAAATATTAAGTAAGATTCCAACATTCAAAAATCTTTCTGAAAAAGAAATTAATATTGTTGGTGAGCTGACATACAAAAGGACATACCAGCCGGGTGAATTTATGTTCGAGATTGATCAGCCGGGGGCGGCAATGTTTGTTATTGAAGAAGGTGAAGTTGATGTTGTTCGACCAACATCCTCCGGTGAATTTCTTGTGCTGGCAGTTTTGAAATCGGGCGAATTTTTAGGCGAGTTGGCATTGCTCGATAATTCTCCAAGATCCGCTTCAGCACTTGTGAAAAAACCAACTAAAGCGCTGGCAATATTTAGGGAAGACCTAGAAAGCCTGCTAAAAACCAGACCTGAACTTGGCGGTAAAATAATGAAAAAGCTGGCTGAAATTATTGGGATGAGATTAAAAGCAACTAACGATCTTCTAATGAGCAAAGATAAAGAATTACGGGAGAATCTTGCGAAAGATTGAACTTGATAAAGACAGGCTGCACAGGTCCAGAATATTTTATTTTTTAATCGGACTTCTCATAACCTCAATGGTTGTAATTATATTATGGCAGCTTGGTGCTCTAATTCTCCCCACAATCGTTGGACTGATTTCCGCATACATCTGCATTCCTATTCTAAATTATTTTTACAGAAAGAATATTCCAAAATCAATTTCTTTGTTCATCTTATTTTTCGCCTTTTTGATATTAGGTGTAGGATTGGCAGTTCTCATTTTACAGACTATTCCAAATGAAAAGGAGGAATTGGAGCTGCGTGTTCAAGTTCAGTATAAAATTAATAAATCCTATTCGGAATTGATGGGGAAAGACAGCACAAATGCCGAAAGCGGAAACGTACTATTTGATTTTTTTGGAAATGATCTTGATCCATTGCTTATTCAATTCAATAATTTTGTACGCCTCAACGCTGAGGAGAAAATATTGTTTTTACAATACGTTGGCGGTCATAAAGGGGAGGAAAGAATATCTCCCACGGTTATTAAATATTTTCACGAACTCAACAAGCTTTCAATTCCCCTTCAAAAGGAGGAGAATGTCAATTCTAAAAAATTCGGCGATGGATTCAGATTTGTTCCACTATTATCAAAACTCTCACATTGGATTAT
>JAENZU010000448.1 GCA_016841125.1 Melioribacter sp.
GAAATTACAAATTTCGAAGATGAGTTCATCACCGGAACCAAAGAAGACATTGATCCTGATTTGGAGAATGCTGAGCAAATTATAGAAGAGATTCCTTCCTTTGAAGCTATTGAAAACGATGAATCTGAAGATAACGATTTCCCGCAATTCGATTCATTAGATGAGGACTTCAAATCTGATGAACCGGAAGAGAGCATTAGTGATGATGAACCACATTCGGATTTTGATGTTTTAGATGAAATGAATTTAGAAGCGGATTCGGAAGAAGAAGAACCGAACTATTTTGATGAATTGGAAAAGTCCGAAACTTTGGATGAAGATATCGAAACGGAATCGGACATAAAATTTTCTGCTGAATCTGATCTGGAAAATTCTGAATCTGAAATCTCAAATGAAGATTTTTTCAAAATGCTTGATTCCGAAATAGAAGGGGATGAAGAGTCGGAACCAGAAGTGGAAACTGATGCAAAGGGAGGGATCGATTTAGAATCCGGTGATGATAAGACTGAAGGTCAAAATTTTATGAAGTCGAACAGTGATGATGAAGCGGATGAAGAATTATCCGATTTTGACTTAATGAGCGGAGAAGAAAGTGATGATCTAGATTTGCAAGTTGAAGATGTAAATAATGGTCAGAGCAATGATGATGAGTTGAAGTCTGACGATTTGGATGATAGTGATTTCTTTAACCCGGATGGTGATGATATACTTGCGAGTTTTTCGGAGACTAAAAATGAAGATGAATTGTTTCCCGAAGATGATATAAAAGAGGATATGGAACTAGAACCGGATGTTGATCGGCTTCTTGATGAATTAGGCGATTCGATTGAAGATCCTACCGAGGATGAAGATCTTTTTGTAAAATTTGAAGATGATTTTGACAAAAAGGATTTCTCACTGACGGTTGATAAATCTGCGGATGATCAAGATTTTGCTGGAGTTGATAAGACTGAAAGTGTTCGAGACCCTGTAGAATCCGAAGCTGTATTAACGGAGGACTTTAAAACAAACGAGCATCCTGACGAAGTCTCTACTGAAGAAATAAAAAAGAAAAGTGAATCAAATCGGCAGCCTGATAATTTCCAGAATTTCCAATCCTTTAAGAGTTCAGGGCGAAAGGTAAATCTTGACAATAAGAATTGGATTCTTTATTTGCTTGCTGCAATAATAATTATTGTCGGTATTGCCATCGCCTACTTTTTTATTTTTGCCAAAGGGAATACGGGCAGCGCTTCATCTAATCCTTCTACAAACCAAACCGCTTCAATAAGTCAGGATTTACAAAGTGACCGGCTTCCTACCACAGACAGTTTGGAGACAAACACTTCTGATACTACTCCACCCGAAGCTGAACCAGAGTCAGTTGAATCTGAGGTAAAAGAAACCAAGCAGGAAGAAGCAGGAAACCAAGAACCCGTTGGTGATGTAAGAGTAATTCCGGATAAAGATTCACAAGTAGATAATTTGATTTTCTTCGACGGGAAAAATTATAACGTACAAGTATCTTCCTGGATGAATGAAGGCAAATCTGTTGAAGAAGCAAAAAGACTTTTGCAGATGGGGCACAGCGTAGTTGTTAAAAAGGCTTACATCGAGTCAAAAGGCGGAACATGGTATCGTGTTCGGATAGGAAACTTCAAAACATTAGAAGATGCAAAACAATTTCTTAGTTCTCGCAAATATTAAACAATAGGGTACATCATGAATTTATTTTCAATCCTGATGAAAGGCGGCTGGATATTAGTGCCGATCTTTCTTTCGTCCGTTGTTGCTGTTGCAATTATTATTGACCGCTACATTGTAATTAGAAGGTCAAAATTAAATATCCCGGTATTCATGGTTAAAATACGTGAATACCTTAAAAATAAAGATGTTGACGGCGCAATGAAATTTTGCTCAGAGGAAAAATCTCCTGCCGCTAATATTGTAAAACGTGGGTTAAAGAAATATAAATTAGGTCACGAAAGAGTTAAAGAAGCTATTGAAACAAGCGGTAAACAAGAGATCAACAAACTGGAAAAAGGACTATCCGTTCTTGCAACCATTTCGGGCGTTGCGCCGCTGCTCGGGTTTTTAGGTACCGTGACAGGAATGATCTCCGCATTTATGAGAATTGAAGATCTTCAGGGGTCTGCAAATCCTAGTGATCTTGCCGGCGGAATTTGGGAAGCATTGCTCACCACTGCCTTCGGTTTAGCTGTCGGAATTGTTGCGTACACTTTCTATAATTATTTAGTTTCTTCAATCAACAAATTAGTAATGGATATGGAAATAATTTCGACCGATGTTGTCGATATAGTTGAAGAAGTTTCCAAATCAACAAATTCATAACCGGGTATTTATTAAAATGAAATTTGAAACCTCAAATAAACCATTATCTATTTTCAGCTATTCTTCACTTACGGATATCGTAATGCTGCTGCTGATATTCTTTTTATTAACATCCCAATTTGTTATACAAACCGGGGTAAAAGTAAAACTGCCCGGAGCAAAAAATAATGAGCAGGTTGCACCTTCTCGAATGGTAGTTTCAATAACATCCGATAGTAGAATTTTTGCCGAGGCTGAACAAGTTTCGATAGATGCTCTGGCAGGTAAACTTAGTCAGCTCATCGCTTCCGAAAAGGTAGAGCAGAATTTAATTATCAGAGCTGATAAGGCAGTCAATATCGATATTGTTATTCAGGTTATAGATCTTGCAAAGGGAATAGGTATTGATAAGTTTACGATTGAAACGGAGAAGGTTTCTTTTTAATTATGAATCGTAAGACAGCAAATATTTCTTACCTGATTTCCTTCAGTGTTCATATAATTTTACTTTTCATTTTCATGTTTATAAAATTTTCTATTGATCCCCCTGAAGATGATTTTGTAACTATAGGATTCGGTTCCGGAGGTTCCGGTAACGTTATTCAATCGCCGCCAAAGGCACAGCCTAAAGTTATCCCTAACATTAAGAAAGAAGAAAAGGTAAAACTGCCGGTTGCAAAAAACCAGGATGATGAGAATATTGTTACGAAAACTGAAAAGAAAGAAGAAAAGAAAGAAGTTACAAAAGTTGAAAAGGCTGTTGAAGCCGAAAATGAAAGTTTGGATGATGGAATAGGACCGAGCGGTTTCGGTTATGATATTGATTTCGGAGGTAAAAGAGTTAGAAAGGTTTACAGCTATTTTATCCCTCCTTATCCTGATGGAGTTTCAAAAGAGATTGATGTTAAATTGAGATTTACGATAATGCCCGACGGTACGATCGGAAAAATATTTCCTCTTATAAAAGCCGACAGCAGACTAGAAAGTGCTGCAATAAATTCATTAAAACAATGGCGTTTTGAACCTCTCCCTTCAGCGCAGTCGCAGCAGATTCAAACTGCTGTTATTGTTTTTCCGTTTCGTCTTCAATAATTTTCTTGCCGTAAAAATTTAGGTAGAACACTATTTCAACTAGGGTAACAAATGATAAAGAAATAGTATCCCTGTCAAAATACTTTCCCAATCCCTCAGTATCCATAAGCATGTTTACTATAAAATTGCTGATTGCCCAAAGTACAGCAAATATTATTACT
>JAENZU010000449.1 GCA_016841125.1 Melioribacter sp.
TTTGATCATCTCGGGTGTGATGACGATTGCATATATCGGCGGTAAATTTGCGCAGATCATTTTAGAGACACAGCTTTTGAGGAGAAACAAGATGAGTAAAAAGATTCAATTAATCGGTAATCATTATATTGTCTGCGGTTACGGAAGAATGGGCAGGGAAATCTGTGATGGTTTGCTGGAAAGCGGTGCACCTTTTGTAATAGTTGAAAATGATGAAAAGAAGATTGAAGTTATTAAATCTAAGGGAATGCTCTATTTTGAAGGGGATGCAACTTTAGATGAATCACTTGAATCTGCCGGCATAGATAGAGCAAGAGGTTTGGTTGCCGTGCTGAGAACCGACGCCGAAAATGTGTTTGCAACTCTCTCAGCAAAAGAATTGAATAAAAAAGTTTTCGTGGTTGCCAGGGCTATTGAAGATGGAGCCGAATCAAAATTAAAAAAAGCCGGAGCCGATAGAGTTGTTCTTCCCTACGAACTTGGTGGAAATAGAATGGTGCAGTTATTACTACGACCCGGCGTTATTGATTTTATTGACGGATTGGCGAGGGATAAACACAGGTCGATAAGTCTAGAGGAAATTACAGTGCCAGGAACTTCACCAATTGCAGGTAAAACTCTAATTGAATCACCTATCAGAAGAGATCTAAATATTATTATTGTAGCTGTTTTAAAAGATAATGGTCAGTTTATTTATAATCCTAAATCTACAACAATAATTGAAGCAGGAGATAAATTGATTGCCATTGGCGAGCAATCCGATCTCTTAAAATTAACCGAACTTTGTAAAGTAGCACAGTAATTAATAATGAATCGTACTCTTAAAATTACTATCGGAACTGCTGCCGCACTTCTTATTCTAGTTACTATCTTTGCCCTTTTTTCATTTTTTGTTTTAAGACAAGCGCTGCCGGAGTATTCCGGCGAAATTTCCGTGAGAGGAATAAATAATAATGTTACTATTTACCGTGATTCTCTCGCCGTTCCGTATATACAAGCTCGTAACGAATCCGACGCCTATTTTGCATTGGGATATCTTCATGCACAGGAAAGAATGTTCCAAATGGATCTGCTGCGGAGGGCGGGAACCGGCACACTAAGTGAAGTCTTCGGTAGCCGGACGGCAGCTTTCGATAAAATGTTCAAAACTCTGGGAATCTACCGGCGCTTAAAAACAGATTATCCAAAATTAAGTGAAACTACTAAAAATTTGCTCGAGTCTTATTCCGCCGGTATTAATGCTTATTTAAAGGATAACAGAAACAACGCATCAATTGAGTTTGATGTAATAGGTTACCAGCCAAAGGATTGGGAGCCGGAACACAGTTTGGTTATTGCCAAATTAGTTGCTTGGGAGCTGAACAAAAGCTGGTGGGTGGATATTGCAATGACTCACTTAATACAGAAATTTGGTGCGGAAAAAGTAAAAGAAATTATCCCTGACTACCCAGAAAATGCCCCGCTTATTATCCCTGATGATATTAATAAATTTTCTACTGTATCTGTTGATCTAATTAATACCGATAGAAAATTCAGGAAATTGTTAGGATTTAACGGAACACATATCGGATCGAATAATTGGGCAGTTAATGCAAATGCCTCAGCGAGTGGTAAGCCGATAATTGCCAACGATCCGCACCTTGCTTTTCAAGCGCCCGGAAGATGGTACATTGCAAATCTTAGATGCCCAGAATTGAATGTAAGCGGATTCACTTTGCCTGGAATGCCCGGAATTGTAATCGGCAAAAATGATAACGTTGCCTGGGCGCTGACTAACGTAATGGCTGATGATACAGATTTTTACAATGAAAGATTAGACAGTGCAAAAACAAAATATTTTTTAGACAATCAATGGCAAAACTTAAAAATATATACTGATACTGTGGCGGTGAAAGATTCTGCTGATATCATTTTTGAAATAAAGGAAACACACAGGGGTCCTATAATTTCTGATGTGCATAATTTTAACTCACTCTACCCAAATCAATATCAAAAAGATGCAGTGCTAAGTATTAGATGGACAGCACTGGATTTTAGCGATGAATTTTTAGGAATGAACAAAATTAATAAAGCGAAAAACTGGGAAGAGTTTAAAGAAGGTGTTGAAGATTTTACTGTTCCCGGACAAAATTTTGTTTATGCCGATAAAGATGGAAACATCGGTTACATCTGCGGTGCGAAACTTCCAAAAAGAAAATCTTCTTCGCCTACATTGGTTTACGACGGCACAAATTCAGATAATGATTGGAAGGGATTCGTCCCTTTTAATGAAATGCCAATGCTTTATAATCCCGATAGAAATTTTATTGCATCGGCAAATAACAAAACCGTTTCCGATTTCAAATATCACATCTCAAATTTGTGGGAACCGCCCTCAAGAATTTTAAGAATAAACGAACTGCTTCAATCAAAACCAAAGCATTCGGTTGAAGACTTCAAAAATTACCAGAACGATTTTCAATCCAAATACGCCTCTGAAATAGTGCCGTATATTCTGGCAGCATTTGAAGGATTAAAAATTAATGACCGGAATCTGAATCTCTCTTTGGAATTATTGAGAACCTGGAATTTCAAAATGGATATGAACAGTCAAACTCCATCTATTTACGCTTATTTCTACCAACATCTTTTAAAGAATATTTTTTTAGATGAAATGGGGGAAGAACTGTTCAACGAATATGTATTTATTGCAAATGTACCCTACAGAATTATTCAGCAGCTATTTGCCGCCGGCTCCTCGATTTGGTTCGATAATATCAATACCGATGACGTTGAATCTAAAAATGATATTATTCGTAAAAGTTTAGATGATGCACTTGCGGAACTGGAAAAAAGCTTTGGTGAAAATTTAGAAGATTGGCAGTGGAAGAAAATTCATACAATTACATTTCGGCATTTTTTTAGCGGCCAATCATCAATATTGGATAAGATAGTAAATGTTGGCCCTTTTGAAATTAGCGGAGATGGCACTACAATTTGCAACACCGAGTATAGCTTCACCAAGCCGTTTAAAGTTGAGCTTGGTCCCTCAATGAGATTCATTTACGATTTTGCTGAACCTGATATATTAGAGTTTGTGTTATCGAATGGTCAGTCCGGTCATATCTTTAGCGAACATTATTCAGATATGACGCATATGTGGCTGAATGGAAAATATGCGAAAATCAATACAGATTTTTCCATTATCGCAGAGAAGAGTGATCTTATATTAATTCTAAATCCGGAGTAATAATATTATATTAAGAAGTTTAATTGAATAAATTGTAAGTTTACAAATTAAATGAAAAATAAGAGTCTATGAAAGTAACAGAACATCTTGAAAAGGCGCAGAAGCCTTTAATCAGTTTTGAAATTATACCCCCCAGACGGGGTGGCGATATAAAAGAACTATTAGCAATTTTGGATGACATTATAGTTTACAATCCTCCGTTTATTGATATTACCAGTCATGCTGCTGAAGTTTTCTACGAGGAAACACCGGACGGCGGGTATAAAATGAAGATCAAACGAAAACGCCCCGGTACACTTGGACTATGTGCACTCATCCAAAATAAATAT
>JAENZU010000450.1 GCA_016841125.1 Melioribacter sp.
AATATGAATAAAATTACAAGCAATGCAAAAACCAATAATGATTGAAGACTCCCGCTGCTCTTTGAACCGTAAAGATTTACGAATCCGATTAAAACCGCAAGAGATAACGCAATTGGCAATATATCCAGATTAGGAAAGAACAAAGAAATGTAAGCCCCCATCCCGATTAAAGCGAATGATACTTTGAGAATAAGAGCTAGCCAAGTACCGATACCTCCAATCGTTCCGAACAGTGGCACTAAACTTCTATCAAGGAAAAAATATACACCCCCCGCTCTCGGCATCGCAGTTGCCAATTCAATTATACTGAACATTGCAGGTACAAGCGGTATAGCTGCAATTACATAGGCGAGCACCATTGCCGGTCCGGCTTTGGCCGCGGCAATACCGGGTAGAAGAAAGAATCCGGCACTTAAAGTTGTTCCTGCAGCAATTGTAAAGACACTTAATAAACCTAATTCTTTCTTAAGTCTTTTTTTCTTAATGAATTGTACCATGAGTCAAATTTAATCAAAATTAGTATCTTTTGAAAACAGTGTTATCAACGAGTTTTTTTATTACATTTTACTATTCATAGTAATTTTATATGTTAGAGTGAACTTCAAAAATTTAATGGATGTTTTAATGACAAATTTAATAGTGGTTTTGTTTTTTACACTTTTGATCACAAATTTGATTGGACAATCTAAAATGGAATACAATAAATTAACCCCGGAAGAAGAGCGCGTAATAATCAATAAAGGAACAGAAATGCCCTTCACCGGAAAGTTCGATAAATTCAAAGGGGAAGGCACTTATATTTGTAAAAGGTGCAATGCGCCTCTTTACATTTCTAAAGATAAATTTGACTCCGGCTGCGGCTGGCCCAGTTTTGATGATGAAATACCCGGTGCTGTAAAAAGGATTCCCGATAAAGACGGAATGCGAACTGAAATTGTTTGTTCAAATTGCGGCGGGCATTTGGGTCACGTTTTCCTCGGTGAGAGATTTACTGAAAAAAACACACGGCATTGTGTAAATTCAATTTCACTTGATTTCATTCCGGCAGAGAAAGATTCCACAAAGTGAGTTTCAAAAAAAATAATCTAAGCAATTATGCTGTCTATATTTTTGTTTACGTTATAATTTTAGCCGGCGGAAATTCTCTTGAAGCTCAATCAATTGAGTTTAACAATTCGGTAAGAGATTTTGAAAACAGCCGGCGGGAAATTAACAGAGACGGTATGCTTGTTCTCGGCGGTTGGGCTGTCGCTAATATTATTGCCGGTTCAATCGGTAATTTTTCCTCAATCGGTGAATCAAAATATTTTTGGCAGTTCAATGCTCTTTGGAATAGTGTTAATTTGGGTATAGCGGTATTCGGATATTTAGGTAATCAGCCTTTATCAGCCGAATCGCAAATTTCGCTAACTGAATCTTTGAAGGATTATTCTTCATTGCAGAACTTGCTTTTATTAAATGCCGGACTTGATTTAGTGTATATTACCACGGGACTATTGCTAAGAGAGAAATCGAAAAACTCAGATAAAAATAATTTGCGATTGAAAGGATACGGAAACAGCCTTTTGGTTCAAGGTGGATTCCTATTACTTTTTGACACCGCATTATCCTTAATAAACTTGAATAACGCAAACCTTCATCTCTATCCCTTAATCGGGGATCAAGAAATTACTAGGTATGGCATTGGTTTAATTCTTCGAATTTAGACATCTTAAATGCATGCCGATTTAATATCTCTGATATAACTTCCGACACTTTTGATTAAGCTGTCACGATTATTGCTGATAACTTTTATCAAGGCACTTCCTATTATTACACCATCGCAAAAGGGTTTAACTTTAATAACGTCTTCGGGGCTAGAAATACCAAACCCAATCAGCATTTTGTTTTGGGAAATCAGCTGATAGGTTCTTTCCAGGTTATTCAATGAGTCGTCATCAAACTTTTTATTCCCGCCGGTAGTTCCGGTTACACTTACACAATAAACAAATCCATCACTTTTTTTATCGATTTCTTTTATTCGCTCCGATGAAGAAGTAGGAGTAGTCAATAATATTTTGTCTATACCGCTTATGCTTCCGGAGAAAAATTCATCAAACTCTTCTAACGGAACATCCGGAATAATTACACCGTCAACACCGCTATTTTTTGAATCATCAATAAATTTTACAAGATCATATCTGAGAATCGGATTGGCATAACCCATCAAAATAATCGGTTTGTCACTTCGCTTTTTTATCTCTTCAACATATTCAAATATTTTTGAGAAAGTAATCCCATTTTTCAAAGCGGCTTGCGAAGACATTTGTATAGTAGGTCCGTCTGCTAAAGGATCGCTGAACGGAATTCCGATTTCCAGCATATCGGCACCGTTTTCTAATACATTAACCGCGATATCTGTAAATCCTGACAATTCGGGAAATCCGGCGGTTAAAAATATTGATAAAACCTTTCTGCCATCTGCATTTTCTTCATTTATAACATCAGAAATTTTTGACATTAAATTTCTCCATCAAAATAATTCATAATCGTATTTAGGTCTTTGTCGCCTCTTCCGCTAATATTAACAACTATTACATCATCGCCTTTAGTTTCGGGCATTAAATATTTTAGGTAAGCGATAGCGTGAGCTGTTTCGAGTGCAGGAAGAATTCCTTCTTTTTCCGAAAGCAGTTTTGTTGCTTCCAATGCTTCATCATCAGTTACCGATTTATATATTACACGTGATGATTCGTGCAAAAAAGAATGTTCCGGTCCAACTCCCGGATAGTCGAGCCCGGCAGAAATTGAGTGTACTTCATTTATTTGACCGAATTCGTCATGCAGCAAATATGTCTTCATTCCCTGAAATATTCCGGGCGACCCCAATGTTAAAGTTGCGCAATGCTTGTTAGTATCCAATCCATGACCTGCCGCCTCCACACCAATCAAAATAGTATCATCTTCAATGAAAGAATGAAATATCCCAATTGCGTTCGAACCGCCCCCCACACAAGCAACTATGTAGTTTGGATTTTTATTTTCAATAGATTGTATTTGCTCTTTAGTTTCTTTTCCAATTATTGTCTGAAAGTCTCTTACTATCATTGGGTAAGGATGAGGACCGACCACAGACCCGATTATATAATAAGTATCGTTCACATTTGTTACCCAATCTCTGATCGCTTCGTTAGTCGCATCTTTCAAAGTTTTGCTGCCGGAGGAAACAGGCACCACTTTAGCACCGAGCATTTTCATTCTGAAAACATTAAGCTTCTGACGCTCAACATCTTTTTCCCCCATATAAACTATACATTCTAATCCAAACTTTGCACAAGCAGTGGCAGTTGCAACCCCGTGCTGACCGGCACCGGTCTCTGCTATTATTCTTTTCTTCCCAAGTTTTTTTGCCAGTAATATTTGTCCGAGTGTGGTATTAATTTTATGAGCACCTGTGTGGCAGAGGTCTTCCCTTTTAGGATATATGTTTCCTTTGGCGTAAAATTCCGTCAGCCTTTCTGCTGGAGTGAGTAGCGTAGGTCTGCCGTTATACGCTGTATGGGGATTCTCAAATTCAG
>JAENZU010000451.1 GCA_016841125.1 Melioribacter sp.
TGCCCGAAAGTGGAATTCTCTAGTTATTCCCGCAATTTTGTGCGGGACACTTGGATATGCTTTTGCTACATTCATCGGAGTGGGTTTAGGATCCTGGTTAAAATAAATCGCTTTGTTGATTGAAATTATCATTAATGTGAACATAAATAAATGAAATTCAAAAGATCAACCGATAGGTATCTTGGAGGAGTCTGCGGCGGAGTTGCCGAGTACTTCGGACTTAAACCTTTATTGGTAAGAATTATTTGGGCAGTGGTTTCTTTAATCACTTTAATTCTACCCGGACTGATTATTTATATTTTACTTTGGGTAATTATGGAAAGCCCGGATGAATGATTTAAATATATAAGAAAATTTTCGAGGTTTATAAATGAAAAACAATAGACAATTAGTTGAAGACTACATTGAGTTTTATAATAATCAAAATGTTTCATCGATGATGATGCTGTTTGCCGAAGATGTAATTTTTGAATCGGTTTCGAATAGCGGCGAGACCACTAAAACTACATCTAAAAAAGAATTGGAACATTTAGCAAATTCCAGCCTGCAATTCTTTAAAGAAAGAAAACAAACTTCAATAAATTGGATTGTTGATGAAGAAAGTGTCGCAATTGAAATTGATTATCGTGCAATTTTGGCGAAAGACTTATCAAGAGAACTAAAAGCCGGTGCAGAAATTAAAATTAGAGGTGCATCATTTTTCACTTTTAAGAATGGGTTAATCACAAGATTAACCGATTACATGTGAGATTATTAAAACCGAATTTTAGGACTGAAATGAATAAACTTATTTACTCAATAATACTGCTCATTTTTATTGTAACATCAAATGCACAATTGGATGATAACAAAACCGAGTTCACAAAAGCAGATACCTTGAGGGGAATGCTGACTCCCCTTAGAACTTGCTACGATCTTAATTACTATCACATTGATGTGAGGGTGAATCCTGAAGAAAAATCAATTAATGGAAAAGTTAAAATTGCATTTACTGCTCTCGCTCCTTTTTTCAAGATGCAGTTAGATCTGTTCGATAATATGAAAATCGAAAAAATATTGTTTGAAGGAAGAGAGTTAAAATACACACGTGAGTTTAATGCAGTATTTATCTCAATGGGGGGCAAAATTGAAAGCGGCTCTAAAAATGAAATTGATATTTACTATCACGGCAAACCCAAAGAGGCAAAATTGCCACCATGGGACGGCGGTGTGGTTTGGAACCATGATGCCGATGGAAATCCGTGGGTGATGGTCACAACTCAAGGGACAGGCGCCAGCACATGGTTTCCCTGTAAAGATCATCAGGCTGATGAACCCGACAGCGTGTTGATCAGTATTGCGGTTCCTCCCGATTTAATGGATGTCTCAAACGGTAGATTGAGAAATATTGAAAAGCTTGATGACGGATGGGAAAAATATAATTGGTTCGTAAGTTATCCGATCAATAATTACAACATCACTTTTAATATCGGAAATTACAAACATTTTTGTGATGAGTATAGCGGCATAAACGGAACGCTTTCTTTAGATTATTATGTTATGCCGGAAAGTTTGGAAAAAGCAAAAACACATTTTGAAGAAGTTAAGACAATGCTGCATTGTTTTGAAAATTATTTTGGTCCATATCCTTTTCCGCGGGATGGATATAAGTTGATAGAATCATCACACTGGGGAATGGAACATCAATCGGCTGTGGCTTACGGTAATAGATACAAAAAGGGACAGCTCGGACATGCATCAAGCAAAGAGGGATTGCTCTTTGATTTTATTATCATCCACGAAACTGCTCACGAGTGGTGGGGCAACAGTGTTACATCCAAAGATATTGCCGATATGTGGATACACGAAAGTTTTGCTGTTTATGCGGAAGCCCTTTACATTGAATGCATTTCCGGCTACGAAGCATCTTTGAGGTATTTGCATGGAGTAGCGCAGGCTGTAAAAAATGATAAACCAATTATAGGTCCGTATAATGTAAATCAGGAAGGTTCGGGAGACATGTATCCCAAAGGAGCTTTAATGCTGAATACTCTGAGGCATGTTGTAAACAACGATAGTCTTTGGTTTAGAACAATCAGAAATTTAGCTGAAACTTTCCGTTATAAAACTACAACTACAGAGGAATTCGTTCGTGCATTCAATTTGGAATTAGGGAGTGGTTATACATACATTTTTGATCAGTTTCTGAGATATAAGGATATTCCAACATTAGAAATTATTTTAGAAAACTTTCCAAACAAAATATTGTGCCGGTATAGATGGGAATCTGATGTATCGGAATTTAAAATGCCCATTTTAATTACAACATCACCGGAGAATTTTGAGTTTATTGAACCCTCAGGAATGTGGCAGACAATAGAATTAAAAAACATTACACCGGAAAATTTTTCGGTCGCTCTGAATAAGTTTTATGTTCATGTAAACATAAAAACAAATTACTACCAATAGAACAGTCATTAATATCTGGCGTTAATGAAGCTCAACAAATTGACGCGCGTAGTATTTTGGTGTTAGCTCTTCTCCGGTAGATTTTTTAATCAACTCACTCCAGTGATACAATGCTCCGTAAGAGAAAAATAAATGTTTCAAGTATTCACCCACCTCTTTCTTTCCGGCAAAACTTTGATCTTCCGAACTATCGGCTTTCAATACTTTTTCGGTAATATAAAAATAGAGCTGAGATGCCAATAATTCACCCAGCATATAATTGTGATAATATGCCGGATAAAGAGCAACGTGAATTTTTGCTGCCCAGTCGGGCTCATCTCTGCCAACAGGTTTTTTCAGCAATTGATATTTTTCAACCAGATCCCACCAAAGCTTATTCAAGTTTTGATCAGGGTCGGCATACAATTCCTTTTCAAATCTGTACATCACTTGCACCCATCGGGAAAATATCAGCTGCTCAAGTTTTAATGAGTTGAAACAATCTTCGGCTATCTCATTTTTTTCATTTTCGGAAATACCAATCACATCCTGCAGCCATTGGGGATTTGAAGCGAACCTGCCGAATAGCATTGCGATTGCTTCAGTTGTAAAAATGTGTGCGTGTTCACGAAGCTGCCATGGTAATTTAGGTGAGATAAACTTATCGTAAACCGCATGCCCAAATTCATGAAGCATCGTGCCCATCCATTTATAGTTGGGCTTGATATTACAGACAACTCTAATATCGCCGCTTCTGTCAATTTGTGTGCAGAAGGCATGCTGGTATTTCCCATCCTTTTCAAACAAGTCGCTTTTTGACAGCAGGTCGTCACTCTCCAATCAAATGCCGTCAAAATCATCTCTTGTAATTTGAACGAGATCTTTGTCTTTAAAATATTTATCCAAATCGGTACTGTAAATTTTAGGACCCTGCTGAAAAAACTTATCCTGATAATGCCAGGGCATCAATTTACTTTTATTTATCCGGTACTTTTTAGAAAGGAATTCATCGATTTCATCCTTCAGATTAACAAAAGCCTCCCTCGTCAAGTTATCAAGATCGTCAAAAAGTTCATCCAATTCTTCAGTGCTTTGCTCACTTAAAGCCAAACTCATCTCGTGATAAT
>JAENZU010000452.1:0-2287 GCA_016841125.1 Melioribacter sp.
GAAAAATCCGTAAAGCAAAACAGCGATAAAAATTCCGCTGATAAATGAAATTATTGGTCTTCCTTTGGTATTACGGAAAAGGATTGCCAAACCCCAGACCACAAATATTAGCGGCCATAGAGCGAAAACAAAAGACCAATCTCCGGTAATAATATCAATTTTTGCGAGCAGCACAAAACCGCCGAGTGAAAGAAATAGTGCTCCCCAAAATAATTGTCCGCTTTTCATTTTATTTCCTCGATGAATTCCATAATAAAGTTATACCAACAAATATCAGCAGAAGTGGAAAGATTAGATCAAAAGAGAAGAATGGAATAAATTTATCGGCAAATATAATTAACCCTAATGATATTAAAATGATACCCGCGGCAAATCTTCCTTTCCCAATCTTTTTATTCTCTTCTTTCGTTTCATCATTGATCGAAGAGGAACTATCTTTCGATTGGTTTACCGGTTCCTCTTTAACTTCATCCCGGGTATAACTTGTTTCGCTGTCCATTTCATTTCTCATTTCGCTTTTTACCTTCATCTCGGGCTGTTCCGATTCATTTTCCGGCACTACAATCCACAGAATAATGTATAGAAGTATACCGATCCCGTGAAAGATAGTTGCCGCCACAAAAAGTATTCTGATCAAAACCGGATCAATATTTAAATAATCGCCGAGCCCGGCTGCAACACCGCCAACCACTCTGCTGCGTCTGCTTCTAAATAATCTGTCTGCCATAATGTACCTCGCTTAAATAACGGTTCAGATTTTTAGACGCACTATGGACAGCAATGTTTTATTTAACACCATTCACGAGTGAATTAAAAAAATGCAGATGATCAATTATTGAATTTTTCCAATAATTCCGGCTGTGGTTTCCCGGCTGCGAAATAAATTTTGCATCAATTCCAAGTTCCCGGCATCGCTCATAAAATCTGTAATTTACATCATAGGCAAAATCTTCGGTGCCGCAGTCAAAGATGATCCTCCTATCAGTTCCCTCAATATTTTTGAGCATATTAATTGTAGAATTATTTTCCCATCGCTGCGGGTTAACGTCAATATTTCCAAGTACGTCGGGCAAACCGTACTTTGTGGAAAACGGAACAAGATCGAGAATACCGCTCATGCTTCCCGCGCTATTGAAGAATGAAGGATTTTTCAAAAAGAGATACATCGCACCGTGTCCACCCATACTTAATCCGCTGATAAAAATATTTGCTCTATCGATTTTATAATTCTCAAAAAGTTTTGGAACCAGATCATTCCAAAAGAATAATTCGTACTGCATATTCTTTCGTTCGAAATTGTTCATATACCATGAGTCGTCAAACCCTTCTGGACAAACGATCATAAATCCGAATTCATCGGCTAATTTCTGAACGTCGGTTATTTCATTCCAATAGCTGTAATATCCCGTCCAGCCGTGAAGCAAAAATAAAAGAGGGAGAGGGGATTGTGCGTCATATTCTGCGGGAAGAAAAACCAATGTGGTATCAGGGTATGGAATGTAATCAGCTTTGAATACAAGTGTATCCTGAGCGTTTAGAATATTTGTGAATAGTAAAATAAGTAGAAATAATTTTTTCATTTTGAGGTAATTATTTTTGTTAAGATAATTTAAAATAAGACCATAAATTTTAAGTTGCAGTAAAAAATAAATGGCACACAGAGAACACAGAAAAAACAGATCATCGCTGCAAGCGGTTTTATTTGAAAGAATGAAAGAAAACCGCAAAGACGCGAAGTCGCAAAGGAAAATATAAATTCCCGCAATCTTGATTCTATTTCTGATTCTTGAGATTGCGGGAATTTCGAATGCGACTTCCTTCAAGGTATAAAAACTATATTTTTGAATTTATTTCCTTGAAGGTATTAAAGTGCTAAAACCCTCAAGGAGACTTGTTCATAAAATGCCTGGATACCTTGAGGGTTATTCGTTCATAAAGACAACTCATCCCCCTGTTTCCCCCTTCTCCTCCTACGGCGGATAAATCTTCCAAAGAGAAGGGGGCTGAGGGGTTGAGTTCGAAAAAGTTTAATTTATCTAAATGTTCTATGCAACTAATCGAAACAGTAACTGCAAAGGTGTCGCCTATGCCTGTGACAAAACTGCACTAAATTCCCGCAATCTTGATTCCATTTCTGATTCTTGAGATTGCGGGAATCTCGAACACGACTTCCTTCAAGGTATAAAAACTATATTTTTGAATTTATTTCCTTGAAGGTATTAAAGTGCTAAAACCCTCAAGGAGACTTGTTCATAAAATGCCTGGATACCTTGAGGGTTATTCGTTC
>JAENZU010000452.1:2297-3554 GCA_016841125.1 Melioribacter sp.
ACCCTCAAGGAGACTTGTTCATAAAATGCCTGGATACCTTGAGGGTTATTCGTTCTCAACAATTCAACAATGAGGCAATTAAGCAATAAAATTTAACCATCTTCACTTATTTAAAGATATTTATGTTGAATTAACTTCTTTTCTTGCCTATTTTTTCTATTTAAAATAATAATGAAAATGTGATCTGATGAAAATCGCTTTATGCCAAATTAATCCTATTATCGGCGATATAGATGGTAACAAGATAAAAATTCTAAACGGCTACTTAAGAGGTGTGCAAGATGATGCAGACCTGGTAATTTTCTCCGAACTGGCTTTATGCGGCTACCCTCCGCAGGATTTGATTGAGAAGCAGGAATTCAGAAATGCAGTAATGAATGCAGCAGACTACCTTTCATCAAAAACCGGTGATACTGGCTTACTCTTTGGAAGTATTACTGAAGAATTTGATTCGGTCGGAACCGGCATTTATACCAGAGCCGTGCTTTGCTACCGGGGCAAAATTCAGTTCGTTCAAAAAAAAACTCTGCTGCCGAATTATGATGTGTTCGATGAAGTCCGCTATTTTGAATCTGCAAAAGAGGTTTATGTTCACAAATTCAAAGAGGAAAGATTAGGAATTTCTATCTGCGAAGATATCTGGAACGATGCAGATTATTGGAAACAGAGAAGATACGAAGCCGATCCGGTTCAGCGGTTAGTTGATAAAGGGGCAACAATTTTATTGAATATTTCAGCTAGTCCTTACGCATACGGCAGAAGAATAGAGAGATTGGATATGTTGTCAGCTTTGACAAAAACAGATGAACTTCCGCTTGCTTATGTCTGCTGCGTCGGTGCTCAAACCGATCTTGTATTTGACGGTGCCAGCATGTGTTTTAATTCAGCCGGTGAACTTCAATTACTCGGCAAAAAATACGAAGAAGATTATTTCATTTTTGATACAGAGAAGAAGTACGAAAAAGTTAAAACCATTGAGGGTTCGTTTGAAGAAGAAGTTCTAAAATCTCTAATTCTCGGCTTAAAAGATTATGCCGCGAAAACGAGATTCAAAAAAGCGTTGATCGGGCTTTCCGGCGGGATGGATTCTGCACTTGTAACTTACATTGCAGCGGAGGCTTTCGGAAAAGAAAATGTTCACGTTGTGATGATGCCGTCGGAATATTCGAGTGAAGGGAGTATTAAAGATTCCGAGAAACTTATTCAGAATCTCGGCATCTCATCAAATCAAATTTCAGTACAGCCCGTATTTGAAAA
>JAENZU010000453.1 GCA_016841125.1 Melioribacter sp.
ACTATCAAACGATATGCGGATGAGAGTTTGTGGAATAAAATAAGACCTGCATTTGTCCGCACACCGCTTAAAAAATCTATGCAAAATGCTGATTATCAAAAGCATGGCGGAGTTCCTTTGCTTGAAGTTAAAGGCATTACAATAATAGGGCATGGTTCAAGTTCGCCATTAGCGATTAAAAATATGATTCTTCGGGCAAAAGAAATGCACGACAAAAAACTAATTCAAAAATTTGAAAAAGCTTTGATAAGTTATGCCTAACAATGAAAATAAAATAAATGCAGCAATTACTGCTGTTGGAATGTATGTACCCGATAAAGTTTTAGACAATAAATATTTTGAGTCCATTGTTGATACTAATCATGAATGGATTGTAAGCCGCACCGGTATTCGTGAAAGAAGAAAATTGGAAAACGGCGCTACCAGCGATCTGGCTACGGGCGCCATAATTGATCTTATAAAAAATTCGAATTTAACGCCGGAAGAAATTGATGTTATAATAGTTGCAACTGTTACGCCGGATATGTTTTTCCCCCCGACAGCTTGCATAGTTCAAAATAATATTGGCGCTTCGAATTCATGGGGATTTGATCTCTCGGCTGCATGTTCGGGATTTCTTTTTGCCCTGCGCACCGGTGCTTCATTTATTGAATCCGGAGCTTATAAAAAAGTTGTAGTTGTCGGCGCCGATAAAATGAGTTCTATAGTTGACTACACGGATAGAAATACATGTATCCTATTTGGAGATGCTGCTTCTGCGGTGCTTCTGGAACCTACAACGGATACGAGTATTGGTTTAAAAGATTCCATTCTGAATATTGACGGCAGCGGGAAAGATTCCCTCTATATGCTCGGTGGCGGAAGTCTAAACCCGGCATCTCACGAAACAGTTGATAATAAAATGCACTATATTTATCAAGATGGAAAAGCAGTATTCAAAGTTGCTGTTAAAGGAATGGCGGATGTTTCAGTTGAAGTTATGAAAAAAAATAATTTGACTTCTGAAGATATTGCATATTTAGTTCCGCATCAGGCTAATCTTAGAATTATTGATGCTACAGCAAAAAGAATGGGCATAACTTCAGATAAAGTGATGATAAATATTGATAAATATGGCAATACAACCGCGGCAACAATCCCTCTTTGTTTAACGGAATATTATAGAGCCGGTAAACTCAAAAAAGGAGATAATTTAATATTGGCTGCATTTGGTGCCGGATTTACCTGGGGCGCTTCTCATTTAGTTTGGAGTATGGACTAATGGGTAAGCGTGCATTTTTATTTCCAGGTCAAGGTTCTCAATATGTTGGTATGGCGTCGGATCTATTCGATAAGTCTGTTGAAGCCAAAGAAATGATTAAAACTGCTGAAGAAGCTACGGGTGTGCAGTTATCGCATATAATGTTTAACGGTCCTGAAGATGCTCTAAAACAAACAGATGTTACACAACCGGCTATATTTGTTCATAGCGTTGTTTTAGCCAATATCATTAGAACAATGGAACCTGATATGGTTGCCGGTCATTCTTTGGGTGAGTACTCCGCATTAGTTGCGGCAAAAGCTATTCAATATTATGACGCTGTTAAACTAGTCAGATTTCGCGGACAAGCAATGCTGCAGGCTGGAATTGATAATCCAGGCACGATGGCGGCTGTTGTAGGACTTCCTGCAGAGACATTAGAAGAAATTTGCAAAAAAGCTTCCTCCGAAGGTATTGTACAATGTGCTAATTTTAACTCACCCGGACAAATTGTTATTTCTGGGTCTGTTAGCGGTGTACATGCTGCCATGGAATTATGCAAACTTAGTGGTGCGAAATTAGTTAAAGAGTTGGTCGTCAGTGGTGCTTTCCATTCACGGCTTATGCAGAGTGCAAAAAATAAATTAGAATCCAAACTTAAAGAAACGCATATTTACGATGCTAAAATTCCGGTTTATGCTAACTATTCAGCTAAACCAGTTATGAAAGTTGATGAGATACAAAATGCTCTATTCATGCAAGTAACTTCACCGGTAAGATGGGAAGAGACAATAGTGAATATGATTAATGACGGAGCAGATGAATTTATTGAAATAGGTCCGGGTAAAGTTTTACAGGGATTGGTTAAAAGAATAAACCGCGATGTTAAAATTTCCGGTATCGAAAAGTTCGAAGATGTTGCACAATATATTTAATAATTATAGTGGATTTATAACATTTTACAGCATAAATTTGAACCCGCTTAATCGATTATTCAAATTTGTTGATTAAAGATAAATTCGATAATTTATAGTAAGTAATTGAAATTGATCTTAAAAATTGGAACTTAATGTGAGTGACGGAAACAAAAGAGCAATAGTAACCGGCGGTACCAGAGGAATAGGTAAAGCAATAGTAAAAGAATTAGCATCCAAAAGCTGCTGCGGTGTTTTATTTTCCGATATTGCTTTTATTTATAATAGTTGCGATGAATGTGCTGAAGAAATTGAGAAAGAAGTCGGTAGACCCGGAACTAAAATTTTTGGTTTTAAAGCTGATGCAACTTCGTTTGAAGATGCACAGGCTACAATTGACGCTGCAGTTGAAAAACTTGGCGGCGTTGATATATTGGTTAATAATGCCGGTATCACGAGAGATAATCTATTATTGAGAATGACCGAAGCCGATTTTGATGCTGTGATAAGCACAAATCTTATAAGTGTTTTTAATTACAGTAAAGCAATTTTAAAGCCGATGCTCAAACAAAAGTACGGAAGAATTGTGAACATTGCCTCAGTTGTCGGCGTTATTGGTAATGCTGGTCAATCTAATTATGCGGCATCAAAAGCCGGTGTAATGGTATTTACAAAATCCTTGGCTAAAGAAGTTGCTTGAAGAAATTTTACTGTAAACGCTGTAGCCCCAGGATTTATTCAAACGGAAATGACCGATAAATTAAATGATCAGCAGCGAGAAGTTTTATTAAGAAATATACCAATGGGCAGATTAGGGGTTCCGGAAGATATTGCCAAAGTGGTAGGATTTTTATGCAGTGCAGAAGCAAATTACATTACCGGACAGGTCATCAATGTTGATGGCGGGATGGTAATGTGATATTAATAATTGTAAAAAAATAACAACTAAATAAGGAGTTTAACAATGGATGTTGAAGCTAAAGTAAAAGAAATAATTATGGATAAGTTGGGAGTTGAAGAATCACAGGTTACTCCTGAAGCTTCTTTTACAAATGACTTAGGTGCCGACTCTTTGGATATAGTAGAATTAGTAATGGGGTTTGAGTCAGAATTTGATATCTCAATTCCTGACGAAGATGCCGAAAAAATAGCCGCAGTTGGCGATGCTATAAATTATCTAAAAGAAAAAGTTGCTAATTAAATTTTTATTGCATTGAAATAGAAAGAGATATCCCATAAGGGGTATCTCCGTTTAACAATACAAATCAAGTTGGAGTTTTATAATGAATATACGCCGAGTTGTAATTACTGGTTTAGGTGCTGTTACACCAATTGGAAACAACTTAGAAGAATTTTGGCAAGCACTTTTAGATGGTAAAAGCGGC
>JAENZU010000454.1 GCA_016841125.1 Melioribacter sp.
GGCGGCGGCAGTTAAGTTATGCCTCAATTGCGTAAAGAATTCGGCTGCGAAGTGATTGAAAGTAATACAGAGAAAACAGGCGTGTTCCCTCGGCTGCCGGAAACGATACCCGAAAATTTAACCGAAACAATGAAAGCGGTAAAAGAAAACGATGTTGATTTAGGAATTATTGTTGATCCCGACGTTGATAGATTGGTTCTAATTACCGATAAAGGCGAGCCGTTCGGAGAGGAAAATACAATTGTCCAGGCGGTTAGATTTGTGCTTTCCAAAGAAAAAGGAAACGTGGTTGTTAATCTTTCAACCACACGTGCAGTTGACGACATTGCAAAAACCAATGACTGCGAGGTATTCCGCTCCGCTGTGGGAGAAGCTAATGTAGTTAAACTAATGAAGCAAGTTGATGCTGTTATCGGCGGAGAAGGTAGCGGAGGTGTAATCTACCCTGCTCTTCACTACGGAAGAGATGCCTTGGTCGGCACTGCAATTATTCTTCAGCATCTTTTAGAATTCGGGAAATCAATTTCCGAATTGAAAGCAGTTATGCCAAATTACTTTATTGCAAAAAAGAAAATTGATGTTTCAGGTAAAGATCCGGATGAAGTTGTAAATAAATTAAAAGAAAAATATTCCGATGCGAAAATTAATACGGACGACGGTTTGAGGATTGATTTTGATGATCATTGGGTTCACTTCCGCAAATCGAATACTGAACCGATTATCAGATGCATAACCGAAGCCGGAACAGAAGATTCCGCAAATAAATTTATTGCTGAATATTTTGAAGAAGTAAAAAAACTTGTGGGATAATTTTTAGTGCAGGTGACTTCTTTTTTTGAAGTAACTTAATAAAGCTTTATCAAAAGGAGTTTTGGTATCTATTAGGTTATATTCAATTCCGTAGCTCAAGCATTCTTTTTTCATTTTATGAAGAAAATTATTGAATGCTTCCTGATACGCTTTTTGAATTTGATAAGGCTGAGTGGTCAACTCTTCATCCGATTCTTTATCAACAAAAATTGCATCTTGCCCGAACCCGAAACTCCTTTCTATCGGGTCTAAAATCTGGAAAACGATAACTTCGTTTTTACGGTAATGAAAACGTTTTAAAGCCGATAAGACCGTATCAATTGAATCAAAAAAATCAGAAATGACGATGATCAATCCGCGGCGTTTAATTTTTTCGGTAATCATATTTAAACAATTTGCAGTTTCTGTTTTGCTGGAGGCCTTTATATTTGCAATGGAACCGAGAAGAGTTGAAAGATAAACCCGTGTAGATTTTGGAGGAAGATAATTTTCTATCTTATCGGAGTAAAGCGCCAGTCCGGCGGAATCCTGTTGCTGAAGCATTAAATAAAGTAAGCTGGAAGCTAAAATTTCACCGTACTCTAATTTGGTAATATCGCCGTCATGTTTGTAATCCATCGACTTGCTGATATCCAGAATTACATGCCCGATTAAATTTGTTTCTTCTTCGTACTGCTTTATAAAGAACTTTTCACTTTTTGCGTAAACTTTCCAATCTATATTTCTGATGGGATCACCCTGCATGTACGAACGGTGCTCGCTGAATTCAACGCTGAAACCGTGGTAAGGTGATTTGTGCAGCCCGACCATAAATCCCTCAACCACCAGCCGGGCTTTTAATTCTAATGAATCTAATTTAGAAACTACCGAAGGATCTAAATATTTTCGATATTGACTCGAATCGTAGTTGATATTATGAATTGGCTTTCTCCTTAATTATTTCTTCGGGAGATTTACCCAAATTTTCCAATTCTGCTCTAGCCGAAGGAGCTAATTCATTTTCGGGATACTTTTCTAAAAATTTAGAGTAAATGTTTTTAGCCGATTCAATTTCATTCAACTCGTTTGCCTGAATGAAGCCAACCATAAATAAAGCGTTTGGGGCATCTTCTGATTTCGGGAAATTTGAATAAACTTTCGTATAATATTCAACCGCTTTGCTTACTGACTGCTGCTCATTCATACTTTTAATAAGTTTTGCATGATAAATCTTTCCCATTTCAAGAAAGGCTTTTGGTGCGTATTCTCCATCGGGATATTCATCAACTAGATCCTGCAATTCCGTAACCGCTTCCGAATAATTTTCTTTTGTAATTTTTAATTTTGCGGAGTCAAAGATTTCTTTTTCACTTCGGCTTCCGCAAAATGTTGCAAATAATAATATTGCCGTTAATAATAAAATATTAGTAAACTTCCGCATTAATACTCCCAATAATTAAATGATTTAATGATAACACTCTTTTTAATTGAACAAACATTTTATAATCTCTAAAACGGAAATAGTTCCAATTTGAGAACTGAAAAAATACGAAAAATAAACGATCAAAAGAAAGGAGTTCGAGAGGTAAAAATTATTAGTTAAAAGATATTATTGAATGTCGGTATTCAAACGATAGGAATATTCCACCGGATCAAAACCAATTCTGAAATCTTTCGGGTAGGCAATTTTCAGTTTATTTAAATATGGCGGTGGTGTTATGTACGGGTAAACTGTGTTTGCGCCTGCTTCTATCGCTTTTGTTTGAACATCTGATCCGAAATGGAGAAAGGGTGAAGCCGGTATTGTACTTTTCGGGAATAAGATTCTGCAAAGGGAAAGTAGTTTTAACGCGAATTCCACATTACCTGCTTTTTGATTTTGATATGGTGTAAAAGGATATGGAATAAAAGGGTTTATCAGCAATGTATTTATTTCTAGTTTCCCGATCAGAATAAGATCATTTGCCAAATCGGATAAAGTTTGTTCCGGTAATCCGACAATTATTGAACTGCCGGTCTGGTACCCCAAACGTTTCAAATATTGCAGATGTCTTATTCTCTGCTCAAAATTTTTATTCTCCTCAGGTTGTTCCAGCAAAGTTTTTCCGGTTTGATCTAGCGGAAGAATATATTTTTCCGCACCGGCATACTTCCAATTTTTATATTCGTCGAATCCCCTTTTGCCCAAAGAAAGAGTTATAGAAATATCGGATGTCTGCTTGAGCGTGTAAACGATATAAGAAATCATGTCCGTATCGTAAAATGAATCCTGCCCCGATTCAATAATGAAATCTTTAATTCCCTTATTTGAAACATTCAAAATTGCAGAAATAATTTCTTCGGGAGTCATTCTGAATCTATTGAGTGAAAAATTTTCATCCCGGTAATAGCAAAAATAGCAAGTCTCTTCGCAGTGATTTGAAAACTCTAATAATGCAGAAACTTTCAATCCGCCGCCAAAATTGATCTTCTTAACCTTTGTTGCTAATTCTGCTAAAGAAGAAGTATTATCCGGATTTTTAAGAATTTCTACTATATCTTCAACCGACAAATTTTCTATGTTTTTTATTTCATTCAAACGATTTGTATATAAACATTTTTATTCGAAGAGTAGTAAAACAATAAATATACCAAAGGAAATTTGTTTACTTTTTAGTCGTAATTTGAAGTTGTTCTATATTCATTCTTAAAAAAGAGAATCTGTGGTAATTTAATTTCTTTAATTTAAGGTAAATAGGATATG
>JAENZU010000455.1 GCA_016841125.1 Melioribacter sp.
TTCTTCCGTGCGGATTCGTTTACGTCGCACTTGCGGGTGCAATTTCTACCGGCGGATTTGTTTCGGGTTCATTGTTTATGGCTTTGTTTGGTCTGGGCACATTACCTATAATGCTCGGAACCGCCATGCTGGGCAAATTTCTAACTGTCAATCTCCGAAATAAAATCAATAAGTTAATTCCTGTTTTCACTTTCATACTTGCCGTAATTTTTATTTTACGCGGATTAAACCTTGGAATTCCGTATATCAGTCCAAAACTTGTTAAAGCCCAAACAGTTCAGGAAGATGTATTGTGTCATTGACTATAATTGATTAACAACTGAGGGTAAACTCTTTAGAATCTTTTTTAACTTTTTTTCTTTGATCAATTCGGTCGCTTCTTCGATTGTCATCCACTTTCTGTCTCTCATACTTTCCTCTACCCACCGACCGAGAATAGTAGAGACTTTCATTGGATAAACCAAAACCTTACACTTCCCTCCCCACTTTTTATATTTATACTTGCCAAGAGATTCATTATAGACTTCACCTAATATACCGGCTTCTTCCAAGGCTTCCTTAGCTGCGGATTCTTGCGGCAAAAGTCCTTCTTCAATAATTCCTTTAGGGAATATCCATCTCTTTTTTTTCCGTGAGGTAACTAATAGCACTTCTATTTTACCATTTAAAATTTTAAAAGGTATAACTGCAGATTGCCTGTAATAATATTCCGGTTTTGTTTTCATATTTTCAAATTTAGAAAAATTAAATTCCCCTTACAAAGATTCTATTCTTGATCGATAATTAATTTTTAAATTTCTGATTAAAATTAAAAAGCTTAGTTTTAATATTTGAAGCAGACTCTATTCTTATTTTGATATTTATTATATTGGAAACTTAAGTTTGATTCAGAAATGAGGAGAAAATGTCAAACAAAAACATTATTGACAAAAGTGAAGATTTTATCTTCGGGTTATTCAAAGATAAATCTTCTGAGGATATCATTTATCACAATCATCTTCATACTATTGAAGTTGTAAATGCCGTAAAAAAAATTGGTAAGGAAGAAGGTCTATCTTCCGAAGATATGGAAATAGCAACAATTGCGGCGTGGTTTCACGATATCGGATATTTAGATACAGCTGAAAATCATGAAACGCGAAGCGTTGAATATGCAAAAAATTTTTTAGCCGAGCAGGATTATCCGAAAGAAAAAATTGATGCAGTTGCTTCGTGCATTATGGCAACCAAGGTTCCGCAGAATCCGAAAAACCACCGGGAAGAAGTTCTGTGTGATGCTGATTTAAGTCATTTCGGGTCAAAAGATTTCAAAGAAAGAAACGAACTATTCCGGGTTGAAAAAGAAAATCGAAACGGCTCACCATTTTCAGAAGTTGAGTGGCTTAAGTTAAATATTGATTTTTTTACTCAGCATAATTTTCACACTAAGTATGCAAAGAAAAACTTTTCCGAGAAAAAGCACGAGCATCTGTCAAAACTTCAAAAAAAACTCCGCAAGCAATTAAAGAACAAACAGGATATAAATCTTAAAAAAGAAAAGCTGGAGTTTGAAAAAGAAAAACTTGAGAACAAAAAGGAAGGCGAGAAAAAAGCCGAACGCGGTGTTGAAACGATGTTCAGAAATATAATGAGAACTCACGTAAGCTTCAGTTCAATGGCTGACAATAAAGCAAACATAATGATAAGCGTAAACACACTGTTATTGACAGCAATAATTGCAGTACTTGCGCGTAAACTTGATTCCAATCCCCATCTCATTATTCCTACGGCACTTTTAACAATCGTAAGTTTGGTGACTCTAATTTATGCCACAATTGTTACGAGACCAAAAATCACCGAAGGAATTTTTACAAAAGAGGATATTCAGAATAAGCGTGCTAATCTTCTCTTCTTTGGTAATTTCTTTAATATGGATTTAAACCAGTTTACATGGGGAATGAAAGAAATGATGACTGATAAAGATTATCTTTATGATGCCATGATAAAGGACTTTTACTTCCTTGGACAAGTGCTTGGAAAGAAATACAAATACCTGCGGATTTGTTATAATATTTTTATGTACGGTTTAATTTTGTCAATAATTGCATTCACAATAGCAATTATGCTTTACCCCGATGGAACACAGCTCGGACCTATTTTAGAATAATTGAAAGTAATGTAAAATGAAAACTCTATTTTTAGCACGACATGCTAAATCAAGCTGGGATCATCCCGAATTATCAGACTTTGATAGACCATTGAACAAAAGGGGCAAAAGGGATGCTCCTTTTATGGGTTCACTGATGGATGAACTGGGGCACAATCCCGATTTAATAATTTCGAGTCCCGCAAACCGCGCTATTACAACTGCTAAACATTTTGCGGAAAAATTAAATTATCCTGTTGATAAAATACTACCATCCAAAATTATCTATGACGGCGATTCAACTGATTTAATAGATTTAATAAATCAAATTGATGATAAACACCAAAAGGTATTCCTATTCGGACACAACCCGACAATAACATCATTACACAATTTTCTTTGCGATCAGTACCTAAATAATATCCCTACAGCCGCTGTGGCTGCAATTCAGTTTGATGTTGCTGCGTGGAAGGAAGTTTATACAAATAAGGGCAGACATCTTTTCTTTGAGTATCCAAAAAAATATTTCAAAAAATAATTTCCCGGTTACTGCATGAATAAAAAACGTTTCTTTAATCGTGAACTAAGCTGGCTATCTTTTAACCACAGAGTACTTCAGGAAGCGGAAGATCAAACGGTTCCGCTATACGAAAGATTAAAATTTCTTGCAATCTATTCCTCCAATCTAGACGAATTTTTTAGGGTTCGCGTGGCTTCACACAGAAGTCTGCTGAATTTAAAAAAGAAAACCCAAGCAAAACTGAAATTCGATCCGAATGAATTGTTGAAAGAGATCCACAAAACAGTCAACAAACAGCAGGAACAATTCGGAGAAATTTTTAGAGAAGATATCTTGCCTGAACTGCGTAAAAACAACATATATCTTATTGATAACACGGAGTTAACGGAGACACAGACACAATTTATTAAAGATTATTTTGATGAGAATATAAAGCAATACATTCAACCCATTATACTTATTAAAGGGAAATTTACACCATTTCTACAAAACCGGCACTTGTACTTGTCGGTAAAATTGGCTCCTAAAAATTCTAAATCAAAAAAAAGAATAAGACATACATATGCAATCGTTGAAATTCCCACAGAGCATTTACCAAGGTTTGTTGAATTGCCGAGTGAAAGCGGAAAACATTTTATTATTTTCATGGATGATATAATACGGCATTCGCTTCATGAAGTATTCACAGGACTTGAACCTGTATCCGCTTATTCAATAAAGCTTACCCGCGATGCCGAAATGTATATTGACGATGAATTTAAGGGTGACCTTCTAGAAAAAATCAAGAAGGGAATAAAAAGAAGAAATACCGGGGTGCCGTGACGTTTATTGGACGATAAAGATATGCCGAAGGATTTCTTGAAATTATTAAGGAATGAATTGAATC
>JAENZU010000456.1 GCA_016841125.1 Melioribacter sp.
AGAATTGGGCGCCATAATCAAACGTACTTTCCCCGGCACCTTCGGTATGAATTCTTCGTGAAGCCAGTCTGCCTCCGACTCCTCTTCCCTTATCCAAAACTTCAACAATAAATCCTTTTTGATGAAGTTTTCTTGCGGCGGTTAAACCGGCAACACCCGCTCCAATTATCAATACTTTTTTTTCCACGGAATCTTTCATTTTTCCTATTAAACAAATTTAACAATCTAAAAATTCAAACTTATTCCGAATCGATCCATTCCTGCCAGATATCCGGTTCATACCCGACAGTAACTTTACTACCATTACGCACAATCGGAGTTTTGAAAAGCAAAGGGTCTTCCAAAAGTTCTTCTTCAACATTATGTAAAATAAATTCGAGATTTCTTTTTTTATACTGCTTACCATCTTTATCGATCAATTCATCAACATCGAAAACTCGTTTGATATTTTCAAGTTCACCTTTGCTGATACCTTTAATATTGAGATCGCGGAAATGAAATTGTATTCTTCTTTCTTTGAAAAAACGTTCTGCCTTTTTTGTATCTTGACTTTTATTAGTTCCAAAAATTTGAATATTCATAAATGTCCATTTCTTTAAAATGAAACAGCCCTGAACTTTTGTTCAGAGCTGTAATATTTTTAGTCACAATTATTTTTTAAGTACAGCGGTAACTTTTTCGGCAGCATCTTGAAGTGATGAGGCAACTTCAAAACTCAAACCTGATTTGTTAAGTAATACCGCAGCTTCTTCTGCATTTGTGCCTTCAAGTCTAACTACAATCGGTACTGTAACTTTTATTTCCTTTACTGCATCAATTACACCCTGTGCAACTCGGTCGCATCTGACTATACCGCCGAAAATATTGATCAAAATAGCTTGAACATTTTTATCGGCGAGAATAATTTTAAATCCGTTTGCTACAGTCTCTTTATTTGCGCCGCCGCCAACATCGAGGAAATTTGCCGGTTCACCGCCTGCAAGTTTGATGATATCCATTGTTGCCATTGCAAGTCCCGCACCATTAACCATGCAGCCAACGTTTCCGTCAAGTTTAATATAATTGAGATTAAATTTTGAAGCTTCAATCTCAAGCGGTTCTTCTTCATCGAAGTCTCGGTATTTAACGATATCAGGGTGACGATAGAGTGCATTATCATCGAAATTCATTTTGGCATCCAATGCCATTACATCACCTTCTTTGGTGACAACTAACGGATTTATTTCGGCAATGGATGCATCTGTTTTTTCGTAAGCATTATAGAGTGCAGCTAAAAATTTAACAGCGTTTTTAAATTGAGTGCCTTCCAATCCTAATCCAAAAGCAATTTTGCGTGCTTGATATGCCTGCATTCCGACAGCAGGATCAACTGCTTCTTTCAAAATTTTCTCGGGTGTTTCGGCTGCAACTTTTTCAATTTCAACTCCGCCTTCAGTCGACGCCATAACTACATTTTTCGATTGAGCTCTATCAAGTGTAATACCAACATACAACTCTTTGTCTATGTTTATTCCCTGTTCAATCAATAACCTTTTTACTTTTTTCCCTTCTGGTCCTGTTTGGTGAGTTACTAAAGTCATACCCAGTATTTCGTCTGCAAGTTTTTCAACTTCTTTCAAACTCTTTGCAATTTTTACTCCGCCTCCTTTACCTCTGCCGCCGGCATGAATTTGAGCTTTTACAACCCAAACTTTACCGCCTATTTTTTCCGCGGCTTTTACTGCCTGTTTCGCTGTTTTGACAAATATGCCGTTTGGAACAGCTACATTGAATTTTTTCAAAATCTCTTTAGCTTGATATTCGTGTATTTTCATTATCGCAACTCTTTTAGTTTTGAATTATTTAATCTTTCAAATTTAATAAGATTTTACTTTAATAGAAATTTTATCAGACCAAATGACTCCGGTATTAAAATTTTTTTAACATTAAAATTATTGAAAGAAATAAGAATTTTGAACTTTTGCGATCGTAACCGCAAAAAGTTATAACTATTTGCGATTATAACCGCAGAAAGTTATATTTATTTCAAAAATTGGATTTGTAGATGATTAAAAGAATCATATCTGAAAAAATAAAATCAAAGCTTTTTAAGGGGAAAGCAATAATTATTATCGGTGCTCGTCAGGTAGGTAAAACTACTTTGATCAAATCCATTGCCGAAAGTTATAAAGAATCATCAATTTTTCTTAACTGTGATGAGCCTGACATTAGAGCTATGCTCACAGATGCGAATTCCTCTCAATTGAAAAGGATTGTCGGAAGGCACAAATTAGTAATAATTGATGAGGCACAAAGGGTTAAAAATATCGGACTTACAATCAAATTATTTGTCGATTCCCTTAAAGATAAACAGTTAATAGCAACAGGTTCATCATCTCTGGAATTGGCAAATGAAATAAATGAACCATTAACAGGAAGAAAATATGAATACATATTATATCCGTTCTCAGTTAAAGAAATAATAGATGAAACCGGAGAGATTGAATTCAACAGACAACTTGAAGAAAGGATTTTATATGGAATGTATCCAGAAATAGCTACAAAGCAAGACGAGAAAAAAGAACTATTGTTGAACATAACGGAGAGTTATCTTTTTAGAGATATTCTTGCTATATCGGATTTACGGAAACCTGAAATTCTAGAAACTCTAATTCAGGCATTAGCGCTTCAAATTGGGAATCAAGTTTCATTTAATGAACTAGCTCAATTGCTGAAAGTAGATAACGAAACTGTTACAAAATATATTGAACTTCTTGAGAAGAGTTACGTGATATTTAGATTAAAACCGTTTAGTAGAAATCTTCGAAATGAATTAAAACGAACACGTAAAATTTATTTTTACGATACCGGAATTAGGAATGCGATAATAAATAATTTCAATAATTTAGAATTCAGGGATGATAGAGGAGCGCTTTGGGAAAACTTCTTTATTTCGGAAAGGATTAAATTTCTAAATTATAAATATCTAAAGGCAAACAGTTATTTTTGGCGGACTAAGCAGCAGCAGGAAATTGATCTAGTGCAAGATTTTGATAATAAACTTCAAGCCTTTGAAGTTAAGTGGAATCCGAAAGTAAAAAAGAAATTCCCCCAAACTTTTTTGAATGCTTATCCAAAATGTGAAACTCTAGTAGCTAATCCGGAAAATTATTTTCAGTATTTAGATGAATAAGTTCAAAGCTAATTTGAAAAATAATACTTAGGCAGCATATCGGCTAAACCTTTGATTGCCCAGTAGCCATGGGTTTCAAACGGAACTATTTCCTTTGTATACCCGAACTGATCCAACACAGCTTCCCCGTACAATAATTTTATCCATGAAGTAGGACGCAGCCTGGATTTACCTCATATGTATTCTACATGAAGAAAAAAGGGGAAATTCAAAATAGTTACATCGGGGGAAGTGCCCGTAGATAATAATGAATCAAATGCAAAAATATCATACCGATGTGCATTATAACCATCTTTAGAGGGTATCATCGAGAAAGAAACATCAAAACTTTCCTGCATGA
>JAENZU010000457.1 GCA_016841125.1 Melioribacter sp.
AAGACTTCCGTTCGGATTCTTCTCAACGAATAGACGAACATGCCCAATTTTGTGAATAGCATCTCCCGGTTTAAGATCATCCCAGCTTGAGTATTGTGTTGTAATATTGGGCATCATAGATGTTGATGCATGATAACTCATCTGCCAGCATCTGCTTACAAATCCTGAGCAGTCAACTCCGACTGCATAAGATGAAACTCCGGCAGTATTAATATCTCCGGCAAATTTCCCATTTAATAATTCCGCATCAAATTGTGCGAGCGTGTTGAATCCGCCCCACATATAAGGAATTCTAGCATTATAACCTACAATAAGCCAAGGCGGAGTGCGCACAATATCACCGTCCGGCGCGGTTGTATTTGTCGGCGCTAAATTAGTGGAACTGCATCTGTATTCATGGAGCACATAGCTTTCACCAATTCGCAACGCTTCTGCTCTAACTGATGAGAGATCCGTCTGCACAGGAGTTTGTGTAGTAACCGGTTCGTCTGTCGGTACTAATCTATTGAAATGAACGTCGATCTGATACTTCTCAGGATAGTTAATATTTTGAACACTAGATTCCACAAGGTTTGACCATTTGAAAATTTTAACTCCGGTTTCATCCGAATATAAATGATACAGATTTCCGTTTCGATCGATTTGAAGATCTTTAATTGTGTATAAATACTTTGCAGATGGAATCGACAGGTTTGACAAGATTTCACCGGACTTATTTAACACCAACACTTCTCTATCAACGTATAAAGTTTTGTCGATGTACTTTTCGACGAGGAGAAAAATATTACCTTCTTGATCAATGCCGATAATATCAATCATTGCAAGATCATCGGGAAAACTCAACTCAAAATTTCTCTTCAATTCAGTTTGGTCAAAAATCAGCTCTGCCTTGCTTCTGCTCTGCTTGATTATTTTGATCGGTTTATTACTGCTGCTGAATAAATCTCCGCCTTTGTCAAAGTAAACGGTTTCTTCTCCGAAATAAGATTTCTTTAGTAAATGATTTGGGTAATAAACGGGATCGATCTGAGAGGGAATATTTTCTGTAATATTATCAGCAGAAATATCAAAACTGTGTAATGATTTTTCCGTTGCTGCCGTTTGTGAACCATTATAAAATTTATAAATATTTTTATCGTTAAAAACCGAGAAGTAAACGGTATCATTGAGAACGTCAAAAGATGAGATCGAGTAAATCCCGGAGTTTTCGATTTTCAATTCGAAAGGTAAATCGGAATGCTCTTTCTCAAAAATGATTTCGTGTTTTGTTTGTGAAATTGCGATGATACTGAGTAGTAGAATTACTATACTGATTTTTTTGATCATGGTAAATACTTTTCTTTAATTGATATTATTTTATTGTTTGCGGTTTTAATCTCAAATGGGGTAAAACGGTAGTGTTCAAATTCCGGTTTACTGAATAGTTTTATAAATTCTTCAGCTGTTATTTTTTCGTTGAAGTTGAAATTGCCGGTATTGTTGTGATTCAAGGTTTCCATTGTTATCGCCGCATTTGGATCAATGGTGTGTTTTTCAATTTCAGTTTCTTCATTTTTAATTATTGGGCTGCCGTCTTCAATAGAATCGATCGATTCAGAAATGGAAATTTTATCGAGTTCTATTTCTATTCCGGAATCCGATGTATTAAAATTTTTGATGAACGCATAAAACTCGGAGGTGTCGGCTTTAACCTCGGAATTTGCATTTTCGGTTTGCTCGTTAGTTTTCTCTCCGCATCCGGCAAATGAAATTAAAACAAAAGAAAAAAGAATTATTAAATTTATTTTCATTAGAATTTTTAAATTTTATTAACGGTAAATTTACTTATTAAATAAGTTAAAAACATCTCATAAATCTCCCCATATTTTTGAATTAAATTTATAAATGAAGGTGGTTTCTATTTTTAGATTCAAAAATTATTAAGACAACATTGACACAATAAAGCAGCTTAAACTTAAAAGGAAGGAAACGGGAGTCATAATTACCTTTTCAATTTTACTTTTGGAAATTAAATTTAGAAAAGTGTTTAACAGAAAGTAAAAGGCAAAGACCCAGACTACATAAGTGACGAATGTAGTATTATGGATCACCAAAATAATATGTGCTTTCTCCAAAATTGAAATTGTAATAGTTACGAAAATAATAATTGAGGCTGCACTTGCGATGCGCAATGAAGTTGGCAATGTTTCGTATTTACCGCCCCATGCTGATTTACCGTAGGGCTTACCTATTGCGAGTAAGAATTGAAACACTGCAAGACCTATAAATCCGATTGAGGCAGTAAAGGCAAAAATTTGAGCGATTAATAATTCTGTCATTTTAAATTATTTTTTTCATTAATAAAATTATACAATGTAAAAGTGTATAAGTTTTTATCGAAATGAAAAAGTGATTGATGCCCGGCTCCCTTAAAAATAACAACTTCACTTTCGACCGATGTCTTTCCGTTTAGCTTTAATACATCTTTCAGCGGAGCGCGCTTATCTTCATCTCCGGCAAGATATATTACTTTAACTTCTTCCGGAAATTGATCGACAAATTTTATCGGAGCTATTTCATCAACATAAGGAATAAAAAAGCGAGAAGTGATAAAGAGTCCGTAATAAGCAATGGTAACAAAGGGTTCGGACATGTTAAGTTTCAAGCGGTTATACGCAGCCGTGTTAATATCGAGATATGGAGACTCTAAAAAATATCCCTTTACATTTGAGTTCAACTCATTTGCAGCAAAGATAGCCGCGGCAGAGCCGAGTGATCTGCCAGCTATAAAAATTTTCGGGTAATTAAAATTCTGATTCAAATAATTTACTGCTGAGATAATATCCTTACTTGCAGAATAGCCAAAATCATTAATCTCACCGTCCGAACTGCCGTGACAGCGCAGACTTAATGCAAGCGAATTTATCCCGTATGATTGCAGTGAATCCATCAGTAAATAATTCGACGTATAATCTCCGCCGTTGCCGTGAGCTATTATCACGAAAGGATTATTTGTATTTACCTCTAAAATTACAGCACTGATACTCAAAGAATCTTTCGTTAAAATTTTAATCTTTTCAGCCTTACTTAACGAAGAGGGGAAGGGTCTTTCGTCGTAGGCGGGTGCTGCTCTTTGTATCAATTGGTATGCGGTTTTGCCCGAAACGATAAGCCAGAATAAAACTACAACCGTGATGGTGCCGATCAAATATTTGATTAAATTTCTCGCTCTCAATTACTAATTCTGATTTAATAATATCTCCAATGGAGAGATGGTATTTGAATTTACTTCATGAGTACCATCTTTTTTGAAGAGACATAATCATTAACCTTTAAAGTGTATATATATACTCCGCTTGCTAAATCCTTTGCATCAAAGGTAACGCTGTAATTACCTGCATTTTTATACTCATTTACGAGTGTTGCTGCTTCTCTTCCCAAAACATCATAAACTTTAAGAGATACAAAAGCTTAACCGATTGTTTGGTTTAGAGGTACATCATATTCAATTTGTGTAGTCGGGTTAA
>JAENZU010000458.1 GCA_016841125.1 Melioribacter sp.
TTTTCATCTCATCGTCAAAAGGGAAATTTTGAATCATCTTTTGAATTTCGGGCAAAGCCGCAAGTATATCATTGTTCTTTGTGATAAACGTAATCATAATATCGAATACCGAACCGAAAAGTGCTGCATACAAACCTGTTATGGCACCGATCATTACTGCTTTGCCGGATAAAATTTTTGAATAATCCTTTGTAGCCTTTTGTTCAAGATATAATGCAAAATATGAGGCAAGAGGCAGTATGAAGCAGCAAGCGAAGCTTTTTGCAACCGGAACTATTTGAAGTACTCCCGCTCCAAATCCGCAGACAAACGATGATAAATATTTTTTCAATTTAGAAGGGGCCTGTTCTTTAATTCAACATAATAATTTTCAAGTCCAATCTTAAGATATAAAAATCCTATAGAACCTAAAAGAATGCCTGTAGCGAATGCGATAATCTTTGAATAGGAATAGATACCAATAGTATAAAGAAAGACATCCAAAATCATTGGGACTGAAGCGGCAAGCAAGAATTTATAGTCTAAATTTGTTTTCGGCTGTCTGAACAATAATAGGAAAGACGCAAACAGTGCACCGAGATAAATGCCCGCACACCTTGCACAGACTAATGAATGTGCACCGTCAAACTCAATTAGTTTTGCATGGTCCTGGTGGCAAACGAGTGAGCTCATGGCATTAAATGGTAGTACTGCTAAAGAAAATATATTGCTGACGCTCATTAAAAATTCAGAAAAAATTCCAATAGTCCAAATTAATATCAGCAGCGTTAAAAGTATTTGTTTCCCTTTACTCAATTCATACCGCGTTAAATTGAAAAAATTAAAATTTCTGATCCAAGCAAAACATATAATTTTTGCTGATAGAAAACTGCTTCCCTTATTTCTGACTTTCCAATATAGGGACTCAAGTCAACTAGTACTGGCGTGCTGCGAGGTTTTGCCAAATTAAATATCTTTATTTTCGAACTATTATTTAAGCACATAATGCTAAAGGTGATATTGATATTCATCGGGTCAATTTCAGCAGCGAACTTGTTTAATCCGTTGCCGTATTGATCAAAAACGATGACATTATTCTCATCAATTACATATATAGTACCATCCGGAGATATTGCAAATTTTTTAGGGTTAATAAGTGTAAACTCTCCTGCGTCGTAACTGCCGATTTCCTGCAAAAATTTACCGCTCAAATTGTACTTTAAAATTCTGGAGTTATCGGAATCCAAAACAAACAAATCACCCATCGGAGAATTTGCAACACATGTGGGATAACCAAAAGAGTAAGTCTCGTCTTCGCTTTCGCTCGTTTTAAATTCAGATAAAAAATTTAAATCTTTATCAAAGATTTGAATCCTGTTGTTATTTTTATCGGCAACGTAAACATTAAGGGTCGTTGCGTAGATATCAACAGGATCAGAAAATGCAGAAGTGCCCCACCCGTATCCTCCGATAAATTTTTGAACATTCCCGAGTGTATCTAATTTATAGATCTCATTTTTGTTAATGTCTGAGACAAACAAATTACCCATCGGATTAATTGATAAGGCGTATGCATTTTTGAATTTGCCTATTTCACCGGTCAAAAATGCCTGGGCTGAAAGAGTTGCCAAACTCAACAAAAATATTGTAATTAATTTTTTCACCTAAATGATCTCAATTATGAAATTACGCTACAAATTTAATCAATATTATAACAAATATCGGGAATTGAAGTAACTAAATGAAATGCCTAAAAATATCTATTTTTCTCTAACACTGCATTGGAAAAATGATACTGAAATCGATTTAAATTCAATAAAAATTTGATAAGAAATATTATTTAAAATATTGAAATTGATGCGGTACATCAATATCTTAATAAACTAAATTTTGCCCCGTGGTGTAATTGGCAACACGTCTGACTCTGGATCAGAAGTCTCCAGGTTCGAGTCCTGGCGGGGCAGCAAAGCAGAACCAATCCGGCTCTGCTTTTTTAATTTAAATCCAGCCGGAAGATTTCAGTGCATGGTAAAGTCAATCTTCCGAAAACTATAAATTTCAAAATTCCCCATCAAATCCGAATATTAAATTCTAAAAATACTTTAAATAAATTTTCCTATATGGAGTCTTTTAATAATATATATACTTTATATAGTAATAGTGTGATTCGTAAAATGAAATTAAAGATTTATATAATCCTTATTAGTTTGATTGGATATTCTAATGCCCAGAACGTAATTGTTGCGGTAATTGACGGTGCAAGATATACTGAAACTTTTGGTGCCGAGGCGACAAATATTCCTCATATATGGAATGATTTAAAACCGCAGGGAACAATTTATACAAATTATTTTAATACAGGCGCAACTTATACTAATCCCGGGCATGCATCAATTCTAACCGGCACATGGCAATATATAGCAAATAACGGTACTGAAAGACCTTATAATCCTACCGTATTTGAATATTTTAGAAAAGAGAAATCGGCATTAGAGTCAGAGAATTTTGTGATTGCCGGGAAAGCAAAATTACATATGATGAGCTACAGTACTTTTTCAGATTATGGGGCTTCATTTACAGCATCAGTTTCCGCAAGTGACATAAACGATAATGAAGTGTACACTAATCTTATAGATATTATGGATACGGATAAACCAAAACTAATTATAGTTAATTTCCCTGAAGTTGATAGAATTGGTCATACTATTGGCACACCGGGAGTAGCCATAGATAATTATTTAGCAGCAATTACTAATGTTGATCTTTTGTTATATAATTTGTGGAATAAAATTCAAAGCGATTTAAATTATCAAAATAACACTACATTATTTATTACAAATGATCATGGCAGGCATACAACAGATATAAGCGGTCATGGGGATCAGTGCGAAGGCTGCACACATCTAATGCTTTTGGCGCTCGGTAGAAATGTTACCCCTAACCAAATTATTAATGATGAAAGATTACAGATTGACATTGCCCCTACAATTGGAGATCTATTATCATTCGCAACACCGGAGGCTGACGGTATAAGTTTATTCGATGGAACCAATCCTTTACCGGTCGAATTAACGAATTTCTCATATTCTGTTGTAGAAAATAATGTATTGCTGGATTGGCAAACAGCAATTGAAATAAATAATTACGGATTTGAAATACAAAGACAGAATTCGGAATTAAGTAGTCGGAATTCAGAATGGAACAAAATTGGTTTTGTTGTAGGTTCAGGAAACAGCAACGCAAACAAAGAATACAGTTTTATGGATATTGCACCAACAGGCAGCAAAATTAAATACCGGCTGAAACAGATTGACACAGATGGGAATTATGAATACTCTGAGCAAATTGAAGTTGAATTATTACCGCAGAAATTTGAATTATTTCAAAATTACCCAAACCCGTTTAACCCCGCAACAAAAATAAAATATTCAATCCCGACCCCACCCTATCCCTCCCCTTACCAAGGGGAGGGAAACAGGGAGGGGTTGTCTGTTTCCCTTGTTATTTACGACATCCTCGGCAACG
>JAENZU010000459.1 GCA_016841125.1 Melioribacter sp.
CTCCTTTCCAATAAGGTTCGCGCTGTGTTTAACAGTCCATTTATGAAGCAGGTAGGTTTAGATAACTAAACATATTCTCCATTATCAGAATGTTAAAATTGTTCCAACAACAATTGTTCTTCGACCAAAATAGCTGCGAACTCTTTGTTTCTCGGAATAGTCTCTGTTGTATGTGAATCCGAAGAGATTATTTATGTTTAGAATGTTTAATCCCTCCACGTAAATGATTGCAAAGATGTCTCTAAACAATTGATTCAAATGTGTAAGTCGAACATCGAGTCTTTTATAGTCTGGGAATCGTGCTGAATTATCAACTCCGTAAACCGGTTTATATAAATTATTCTCGGTATGAAAAACAGAGCCATTAATAGGGGTGTAAGGTCTTCCCGTTGCGTATTTAAAATTTATTCCAATCTGCCACATTGCTGTAAAATTGTATTTAAGCACCATCGAGAGATTATGAGTAATGTCAAAACTGCTGTTAGAAAGATTTTCAAAATCGTTCCATTGACGTTTTGTATCGATGAACCCGTATGAAAGCCATCCTCTAATACCTAAAGGCAGTTTACCTTTAAATATCAAATCTAATCCGCTTGCATAACCATAACCATCATTGCTATAATTGATCTGGCTATCTTCAAGCGGCAGATTTTTGTAATCTTTATAATAGACTTCAGTTCTGAATGTGTTTTCTTTATCGATTTCGTAATCGTAGGAAACTACATAGTGCACTGCCAGCATCGATTTCAAATTCGGATTGCCGTCCTGCTCAGCAAAGTATCGGAAATCGGGCAGTTGATGAAATGTACCGGCAGCAAATTTCACTTGAGATTTTTCCGATAGTTGATAACCGATCCCAACCCTTTGATCAAAGTTAGTAATATTTAATTTTGCGAAATGATTGCCGCGCACTCCCGCAATCCCAAACAAATTTTCAATACCGAATAAATTAAGCTTTTTGATTTCCGCGTATCCGCCAAATCGTGTTCCGGAAATTTTTTCGTTCAGTATTTCGCCGGAAGCTTCGGGACGGATATCAAACTCTTCATCGGGAATAACGCCGACATAAGTTTGTTTTCGATTTTCTATTTCGGCACCGGTGATCAATTGAAAATTTTTTGTAAATGTATGTTCAAAATCAGAACGGAATTGGTAAGTCTGATCTTTCTTATTCAAATCTAATATTCCGAGTTTCCAATCATTGTTGTGTGAATTGTAAGATAAGCTACTCTTCATCAGTGTATTCGTACCCACAAGTTCTGCAAGTTGGATATTTATAAACCTTGTTTCACTCTTACCATTAAACACGCCGTCAAATTCGGCGCGCTGAATATTAACTCCCTGCTTATCATCAGCTAAGATGCCTGTTACTTTGATCTTGCCTGTTTTGGAAAATTTATAAATAACCGAAGAAGTAATATTTCTAGAAGTTGGTGTTGCTGTAAAATCATCCAATCCGCCGTTCATCCACATTATAGGTTTAGTATAACTTTGCTGTGAGTAAAATCTAAAACCGAGTTTATCATCAACAATAGGAATTTGTCCATTAAAAGAAGCTGCAGCCATTGAAATACCGGCAGAAAAACCGGATTGAGCGGGAAGGTCTCGCGTTTGAATGTCTAACACACCGGAAAGGACATTCCCGTATTTTGCGGAAAATCCTCCGCTTGAAAAATACATTTCGCTTACTGCGCCGGTATTGAGATTTGAAAATAATCCGCCGTATGATGATTCATAGGTATACGGATGATAAATTGAAGCCTGATCAATCCTCGTAACAGTTTCAGTCGGATCGCCGCCGCGTACATAAAGTTCAGCGCTTTCTGAAACTTGGGTCATTCCGGGTAACGTTTTAATTGACTGAAAAATATCTGCAGCTCCGCCGGGCGTTGTCATTACATCGGTTGAAGAAACCACGATCCCTTTACCTTTTTCGCTGCTGAAGGAACTTCCCATTACTACAGATTCGCTCAACTCAATCGCTTCAACTGAAAGTTTAATTTTTAGATTGGTAAAACTATTTTCGTCCGATAGATCAATTCTACTTTTAAAATTGGAATAACCAACCATTGAAACATTCAGGGTAATAAATTTTTCCCCGGTAGTTAATAATTCGAATTTACCTTCCGCATCAGTGGTTGTCCCTTCGTATGTTTCGGTTATAAAAACATTGACTGATGGCAGGGGAGTGCCCGACTCGTCAATCACTCGCCCTGTAATAAGTGTCTTATTATCGGCTGATGACGAAATGATCGAAAAAAGTAAACTGATAACAAAGAGTAGTTTAATAAACTTTTTCATTTTTAAACCTCAATTAATCTAGACTGATTTCAACTATCTGACCATTAGTTTGAAAATTGAATTTTGCGTCGTCGTAATCGGCAGGACCGAAGCTGCCTCTTGCATTATTCGAAAAACCGTATGCTTCTGATGGGATACCCATAAAATTAGTATCCATCTTACCGTTTGAATTTTCATCGTGGTAGCATTTTATTGCGTACTCGCCAAATGGAATTCCCTCAAACACATATTCAACTTTTTTGTTTGTTATCTCTGATGCAAATGCTTTGTAGGCTTTGCTTTCTTCGTATACATTTTTAGAATCATAAAGTGCGACCATTACTCTACCTTCGGAAGAGCTGAAATCTGTGAGCCTCACAATCATGCTGGCTGTATTATTAGAAGATGAATGTGCCGCATCTGAATCTTGTGCTTCAATGCAAGTCGATAAAATAGAGATGGTAATTATAAATGTGATTAAGATTGATTTTAGATTTTTCATTTGTAATTCTCCTTTATTATATATGTTGATAGAGTACTCTAAAAAATAGAGTATAAATATAAATTTTTTTATTTTTTCCCGAACAGTTGCTCGATTGTGTTGATATAATTTTCAACAGCATCACGCCCGGCATTTGTAATGCTATAGAATGAAACCGGTTTGCGATCAACGAATTTTTTTTGAGTTTTGATATATTTAACATCCTCCAATTTTTTTAAGTGTGCACCGAGATTCCCGTCGGTTGCTTTAGTCTTTTCTTTCAGAAATGTAAATTCAGCCTTTTCAACCGCGATAAGAACCGATAGAATTGCCAGTCTTATTCTTGATTGAAAAATACCGTCAAAATTTTCAAAATTGTGGTCATCATCCATTAAGTGAAGACTCCAGTTTATATTTTTTGTATAAAACTATACCGGGCACAACCTGAAAGAAAAGCATCATTCCTGCCATTATTGCAAGTGTATGAATTCCGGGGTAAATAAACATTACAATTGCACCGACCCACCAGAGCGGGGCAATGTAAAGCATCATTTTACTGTTATTAACTTGTGCCGAGGCAAAATAGGCAATTGCAAGAAGTGTGGCGAGCAAGGGAGAAACAAACACTCCATTATAAGCACCTGCTAAAGTTCCGACAAATCCTAGGATTGTCATTGAAATACCAACTGCCATCCAAATTGTACCGAGAAGTTTTCCGGCAAATGTAGATACCTTCTGCC
>JAENZU010000460.1 GCA_016841125.1 Melioribacter sp.
GTTGAATTCCAAATCATTGATGATACAATAAATGTTGTATCACCAATTACAGGCGGACCGAGCGAAAAACTCGGAATATTGGCCGGAGACCGGATAGTTAATATTAATGATAAAGATTGTGTCGGTTTTTCAAATGAGCAAGTAAGTGATAATTTGCGCGGCGAAAAGGGGACTGAAGTTCGTATCACGGTTTACAGACCTTCAGTTGCCAAGACTTACGAATTTGCAATCACCAGGGATGAAATACCCCTCTACTCAGTTGATGCACACTTTATGGTGGATGACAAGACCGCGTATGTTACAGTATCTAAATTTGCAGAAACTACAACCGATGAATTGACTGATGCCCTGAAGGAATTGTCTGAAAAGGGGATGAAGCGATTGGTGCTCGATCTCCGTAATAATGCCGGCGGACTATTATCGCAAGCTTTTAATGTTAGCGATCTTTTTATAAGCGATAATAAAACGATTGTTTACACTAAGGGGAGGATTCCTGAATTTGATGAGGAGTTCAATGCGGAGAAGGAATATCCGTATGAAAAAATCCCTCTCATTGTTTTAGTTAATCGAGGTTCGGCTTCAGCAAGCGAAATTGTTTCAGGTGCAGTGCAGGATTGGGATAGAGGGTTAATTGTTGGTGAAACTACCTTCGGCAAAGGACTTGTTCAGCGTCCATTTATCTTGGAGGACGGCTCTGCACTCAGATTGACAGTATCAAAATATTACACTCCTTCGGGGAGAGAAATTCAAAGAGATTACAAAAATAAGGACGATTATTATTCCGAGATTAATGAGCGTATAGAAAAAGAAGGTGATAACCTGGAACATCTTGCCGAAGAAGATAGTACAAAACCGTTGTTTAAAACTGCCGCCGGCAGAAAAGTTTTTAGCGGCGGAGGTATAACGCCGGACTATATTGTAAAATCCGGAAAATTGACAGAGTATGCTGCTAATTTAAGAAGGAATAATGTTTATTACGAGTTCATTAGAAATTATCTCGACAATGCTCAAACCAAGATAAACGAAAAATATCTTACACTTGAAGATTACGATAACAGATATCAAGTTTCTAATAAACTCTTGAGTGATTTTACCAAGTTTGCAGAAGACAAAGGCGTTGATTTTGTAAAAGAAGATTTCGATACCGATAGAGATTATATCTCAATACGGCTTAAAGCTTACATCGCCCGAGAATTTTGGAAAGATGAAGGCTGGTATTTTATTCTGCTCAAAGCAGATGACCAGTTTCAAAAAGGAATTACTCTTTTTGATGAAGCTACAGAAATTGCACAACTTAAAAATTAAACAAAGTAATTAAATTGAAATGAAATTATTTCCTTATAAAAATTTATATCCTAAAATTGATAAAACAGTTTTTTTAGCTCCCGGTGTAAAGATCATCGGGGATGTTGAAATCGGACGGGACTCAAGCGTTTGGTATAATTGTGTAATCCGAGGCGATGTACATTACATTAAGATCGGTTCGGAGACAAATATACAGGATATGAGTATGCTGCACGTTACAAACGGTGTTTATCCATTAAATATTGGAAACAAAGTTACAATTGGTCATAGTGTTAAACTGCACGGCTGCACACTTCAAGATCTTTGTTTGGTTGGGATTGGGGCAATTGTGCTTGATGGCGCGGTTGTGGAAACTAATTCAATGGTAGCAGCCGGAGCTGTAGTAAAGCCTAATTTTATTGTACCGTCAGGCAAGCTTGTTGCCGGTGTTCCTGCAAAAGTAGTAAGAGATCTTACCAAAGAAGAAATTGATGATTTCGAAAAATCTGCAGGTCGATATAAAAAATATACCGAGATTACGTTGGAATCTTTTAGAAAAGCAAATGTTGATCATTAGAAAAACGAAATGGTAAAAAATCTGAATATAAATTCTTTGAACTGTGTTAAATTAAACAAAGCACAGGTTCATAAAATTGTGTCCAATATAAAGAAAGAACTCAATTTTAATATTGCATCGTTATTGATTAATTTTGTTAATTCTGATTACATAATCGGGATAAATAAAGAATTTCTGGGACACAATTATTCTACAGATATTATTACCTTTAATTATTCCGGTAAAAACGATACATTATCTGGTGAGATTTTTATCTCAATTACGGATGCCGCTGATAACGCTAACAAATATAATGTTTCGCAGGATAATGAAATTCTCCGCTTGATTATTCACGGCATTTTGCATTTATTAGGTTTTGATGATTTGAAAAAAGATGATAAAAGATTAATGAAGGCACAAGAGAACGAATTAGTAAATAAATTAAATGATTTAGGAAAAAATATCGTATTAAAGTATGACTGCTAAAATTGTGGAAGTTGTTGCCGAAATTCTGGATGGTTTGAAGAAAAATTATACTTTAGAAGAATTAAACAAGAATCTCTCAAAAAATAAGCTTTTTGACCAGCAAACTATAAGCGCCGCTTTTAGTTTGGTTTATGATAAAGTTCTGAGTGAAAAACTTTCTTCCAAAAGAGCCAAAAAGCAAAAATCGAATAAATTCAGATTATTGACTCCTGATGAAATAGAATTACTGGGTGCCGAAAATCATAATTATTTGCTTCATCTTAATAATGTAGGATTGCTGGATATTGCAGATTTTGAGATGGTTTTAGAGCAGATACTAATGTTTCCGGAAGCACAAATTACAAAAGAAGATATTAATTGGACTATTTTTATTTCATTGGTTGAGTTTAATGCAGACATCCTTCCAGGCAGCAGACTACTTTTATATTCTTCCGATACAATAAATTAAAAGGTTATTAAATGGCTAAGAATCTTGTCCTTGTGGAGTCTCCTTCAAAGGCCAAAACGATCAATAAATATTTAGGCAGAAATTATATAGTTGCTGCCACAGTGGGTCATATACGTAATCTCCCCAAGACCAAATTAGGCGTTGATATTGAAAATGATTTCGAACCCCAGTTGCTGAACATCCGCGGCAAAGGCGATTTAATTAAAAAGATACGGAGTTTATCAGCTAAAGCCGAAAAAATTTATATAGCAACAGACCCGGACCGTGAAGGCGAAGCAATAGCACAAGATATTGTTGATACAATCGACGGTAAGACTTCCGCTGAAATATTTAGAGTGCTGTTCAATGAGATCACAAAAAAATCAGTTAAAAAGGCAATGGATTCTCCGCTACCGGTGAATCAATTTTTGGTTAAAAGTCAGCGCGCTCGTAGAGTGATGGACAGAATAATCGGTTATAAAGTTAGTCCCTTTTTGTGGAATGCGATTGTTGAAGCTGCAGGAAATTCTTTATCGGCAGGACGAGTTCAATCGGTTGCACTAAGATTGATCTGCGAACGTGAAGAAGAAATAGACAAGTTTATTAAAACTGAGTACTGGTCCATAATTGCAGATTTCACTACTGAAAAAGGAGATATCCTTTCAACAAAATTAGCCACTTTCGATGGAAAAATGTTGAGAATTCAGCCCAACCCGGTTATGACTTCCGGTGATTGGGAA
>JAENZU010000461.1 GCA_016841125.1 Melioribacter sp.
CAGTTAGAGCGGGCTGATGAAATTATTGAAAAGAAGAGAAAGCTTGCCGGATGGTATAATCAGCAATTGGAAAGTTTACCTGTAACACTGCACAAAGAAAATAAAGATATTCTGCATGTTTATTGGATGTACACAATTCTGGTTGAGAATCCGGAGGTTAGAGACAATCTTCGGGAACACCTTAAGCAGGCTGGAATTGAAACGCGTCCAACTTTTTATCCTGCTCATACAATGCCGATGTACACCGAAAAATACCAGAAACACCCGGTAGCAGAGGATATCGGCTGGCGCGGTATAAATCTTCCGAGCTATCCTGACCTCACAAAAGAAGATGTTGAATTCATTTGCGAAAGAATAAAAGAGTTCTTTTCTAATGAAACGAATTGATATAGATATCAAAAGGATTGATGTAAGCTATGCGGAAGAACTCTCGAAGCTTTTGGCTGCAGGGGAAAAAGAGTATTCTCAATATTTTATTCCCTTTGAATATGATGTCTCAACCATTAAAAAACTATTATCCGAAGCTGACGAGAATAGGTACTTTGGGATATTTACGGGATCTGAATTAGTTGGTTTTTACATGCTGCGGGGTTTTGATGCGGGCTATCAAATTCCTTCTTATGGTGTGTGGATTTCACAAAAATATTCCGGTAAAGGATTGGGTAAATTAACTCTTCAGCATGCGATTAGTTTCTGTAAAATTAATGGCATTAAAAAATTAATGCTGAAAGTACATCCTAGTAACACACATGCAAAAGAACTCTACGAACGATCCGGCTTTAGCCAAACGGGAGTAGATCCTAAAATCGGTCATTTAATTTATCATAAAGAATTATAATGCGGATAGCGTTTTTCACAAATTACTCAAGTATAAAGGCAGGCGGAATATTTACTTATTCTATTGGAATTCTAAAGATGTTTCTCGCCGCTGATGATGCTGAAAAAATTATATTGGTCTATCACAAAGAGCAGCGTGAATATTTTGACCAATACAAATCATACTCTAAGATATCACTTATCGAAATTGATCGTGAGCATAGATCGACGAAAATAAAATTTTTACTTTCATCATTTTTATTTGAGACTTACTTTCTTTATAAGTCATATATGCCCGATCTAAAACTGCTTAAAAGTTTTAAGAGATGGTCTGTAAAAATAAACCCCTACCTAAACGTAGTAAAAAATGAAAAGCCCGACGTTTTATATTTCCCGTATCAATATGCTCAGATATACGGTTCGGAAATACCTGTTGTAACAACACTGCATGATGTACAAGAACTTCACTTTCCGGAATTCTTTGATTCTCAAGAGAGAATTCATCGCTCCATCAACACAAAAAAGTCATTGGAAGAGGCTGATCATATTATTGTTTCTTTTAATCACGTTAAAAATGACTTGATGAAATTTTTTAATACTGAGAATGAGAAAATTTCTGTCTGCCTGCCGCCGCTTACTGAAGATTGGTTTACAAGTGTAGAGTCCACATCCAAAGACAAATTGGTTAACAAATATCAATTATCCTCACCTTTTATTTTATATCCCGCGGCAACCTGGAAACATAAAAATCATGAGATACTTATAGAGGCAATTGCAAAACTCCGAGAAAAGGGAGTTGAAATAAACCTCATCAGTACGGGAAATAAAACCGAATACTACACTAAACTTGAATCGAAAATTTATAAATTAGGTATTGAAAAGTATGTTGAGTTTTTAGGTATGGTTCCAGAAGAAGATTTGATAGGACTTTATAAGTCGGCATTTGCTGTCGTCATTCCAACTTTATACGAAGCGGGCAGCGGACCGCTGTTTGAAGCTATGCGTTATGGTGCGGCAGCCATTTGTTCTAATATAACTTCGATTCCGGATACGATGGGAAATGACGATTACTTGTTTGACCCTAAGAATATTGAAGAATTGGAAACTTTACTTATTAAAATTTTATCTAATGAAGAGTTCAAAAACGAGAACATCAACCATCTTAAAAATAGATTAGAATACTTTAAAAAAATCGAGTACAAGCAAAATTTTTTGACGGCGATTAGAAAGGCGGAATCTTCAAAATTGTAGGCTGTATTTAACCCTGTTAGTAATTTCCTTAATAATAGAAGGTTTTACTAATTTGTTTATTTCCCGAAGAATCTCGGAATTAATTTCAATTTTGTCAGTAAATTTATAATTAAACTCACCTTTATCTATAACTACATCGAACTTGTTTGATGATTTTTTGTGATGTGTGCCGCTTCCATCCACTCCGATGTTTGATACCAGTGATACTTTTGGATAAACTGCTAATTTATCTTGTAAAAAGTGATTATAAGCCCACCTTATACCCCATGAATCCAACTTGTCGTTTAATTGCTTAACTAACATCCAATAAAGATCTTCTCCCCCGAGATTAAATTTTATTATCTTAGACTTATTTTCGAAGAGTTTTTTTGAATTAGAAAAATTCCAAACCGCACTTTCCCATTCTTCTTTCCATGTTGCCCAACCCCAGCTGGATGGTCTTGGACTAAAGTAAATTGTATCACTGAAATTTTCGGGAAAAATTATTGGAAATGAATACCCGGAAATGGACATAACCCGGTTATCATATTCATAAAAGTTTAAAGCACCATTCATGAAATCAAGAAAATTTACGGATGTCTTTAAGTCGTCTTCTAAAACGATAGCTTTTTCGAAATTGTCTAGAAATTGACTTAAACCAGAAATTACAGAATTTGCCAATCCTAAATTTTCATCTCTTTCGATTATCTCAATACTTTTAAATCCGTCTAAATTTTTGATTACATTTCTTACTTCAATTACTGAATTTTCTGCTGATTGATTTTTAGGTCCATCAGAAAAAATAAATAATTTGGAATCCGAGGCTAAATGATTTTTTTTTAGTGATTCAAGTGTTCGCCTTGTGTGATCGGGTCGGCTATAAACGAATAATACTATTGGCGCTAAATCCTTCATGAGTTCAATATTATTTCAATTTTCATATCAAATATTTAAACAGTTACATTTTCTATAAAATATTGAGGTACACTTATCATCCGAAACTACAGGTCCGATTCCCCAAAAGTCTATTCTTTTGAATTCATTAGAAGTTAATAAATCAATGGAACTTTTATACTCTTCTCTGTAGCTGTCATCCAAAATAATTACCCCTTTTTGAGAGATGTTATTTATCGATTCTCTCACACACTCATTACGTAGAATACCATCAATAATTATAATATCAAAATATTTATCGAAAGTTTTAATCGATGATACATAATTATCAATTTCACTAAAAAGAATTTCGGAGTTCGTTGGTTTTTTGCCTTTGATTAATTCATACCATTCTCGGTCGTGTTCAACCGAAACAACATTCTCAACGAACTGCGCATACCACAAAGATGAATTACCGCTCCCATATTCAAAAATAGATATGTCCTTTATTAACCGCGGCCCAATAAATTTAATATATGAGTAGGGATTCCATGGAATTGGATTGCC
>JAENZU010000462.1 GCA_016841125.1 Melioribacter sp.
AAATTTTTTACAGGGCTAATAAACTTGGGCTGAAACTAAAACTTCATACGGAGCAATTCAACAATATCGGCGGATTAAAAACAGCACTAAAATATAATGCAGCCAGTGTTGATCACCTGGAAGTTCTGGCAGAAGATGATTTGCCGGAAATTTGTAAAAGCAATACAACCGCTGTTCTCCTCCCCGGAGTTTCATTTTTCCTCGATTATAATTACGCTCCTGCTAGAAAACTAATTGATAACGGTGCTATTGTTGCATTAGCAACAGATTACAATCCGGGTTCATCACATATTGCGAATTTAAATTTCATTATGAGTCTTGCTTCACTTAAAATGGGTATGACGATTGAGGAAACAATTTCAGCGGTAACTATAAATGCCGCAAAAGCTTTGAATAAACACGAAAAAGTCGGCAGTATTGAAATAGGTAAAAGGGCCGACTTTGCTGTTTTCGACACAACTGAATATGCAGACATTGTTTATAACGTCGGCAAAAATTTGAATTGCATGACTATTAAAAACGGCAACATCATTTTCAGCAATCAATAAATTAAAATTTGAGGATTAAAAGTGAAATTTAAAATTATTATTGTTTCAATTTTATTAGCCAGCATTTTGATCAGTGCGCAATCCAATATGATCAAAACCGGATTGGATGTTTTAATTGAGAATAACTTTGATGTTTTAAAGGGTAAACAAATTGGGCTGGTTACAAATCCGACCGGAGTGGATCAGAAACTCCGCTCCAATATTGATATTTTTTATGAAGCGGAAAATGTAAACCTCGCCGCTCTTTTCGGTCCCGAACATGGGGTTCGCGGGGATCATCCTGCCGGTGATTATGTGAGCTTTTATAAAGATGAGAAAACAGGCGTGCCGGTATACTCACTCTACGGTCCAACCCGCAAACCCAATGATGAAATGCTCGAAGGTTTAGACGCAATAGTTTATGATATTCAAGATAACGGCAGCCGGTCTTACACTTATATCAGTACTCTTGGACTAGTGATGGAAGCCGCCGCTGAAAAAAATATTGAGGTTATAGTGCTCGATAGACCGAATCCACTTGGCGGAAATAGAGTTGAAGGCAGCATTGTGGAAGATGGATACTTCTCTTTCGTTAGCCAGTTTGCAATTCCTTACGTATATGGTTTAACGGTGGGCGAGCTTGCCGCCTTACTCAACGATGAGGGATTGTTACCGGATGGCGTTAAGTGTAATCTAAAAGTAGTTCCGATGGAAGGTTGGAAGCGGGATATGACTTTTGAAGAAACAGGTTTAGAATGGGTTCCCACGTCACCTCACATACCTCACAAAAATTCATCATTTTATTATTCAGCAACTGGAATTTTGGGTGAACTTCAGGTATTTTCAATTGGCGTAGGCTACACTCTCCCATTTCAATTATTCGCAGCAAAATGGATAGACTCCAAATTGATTGCCGAAAAGATGAATGGACTAAATTTACCGGGAGTAATTTTCCGACCAATTACATTCAAACAATTCTACTCGGTAAATGAGGGAGAATTTCTGCACGGTGTTCAAATTCATATAATTGATTTTAAGAAAGTGGAATTGGTGCCGATACAATTTTATTTTATTCAGGTTCACAATGAACTTTATCCGGAATACAAAGTTTTTGATATGGCAAAAAAGAATAGGTTAAGTATGTTCGATAAGGTAATGGGTACAAATAAGATAAGAGAAGAATTTTCAAAAAATTATCGTTTTGATGATATTAAAAATTATTTGAACAAAGATGTTGAAAAGTTTAAAGCAACATCCGAAAAATATTATTTATATAAATAATTTAATTTGCCGGATACTCTAAAATGATATCTCCAACGGGCCAGCGCGGACGAAGGTTTAAAGTATCAGGATAATAAACAAAACGTTCAGCGGGTTCAAATGGATAAACTTTGCCATAGGTATAAACTCCGTTTGAATCCGTATCAATAAAACTCCAGAGCAAATATTTACCTCCGAGCACTCTTTCGAAATTGAATTTATTATTTTCGGAAACCGGCTGTTTATATTGAAGTTTTTTATCATCTGTACTTGATAATATTATTATTGCCTTTTTTTCCGAATCAACCCGCACGATACCTGAGGCACCGGTGAATTCGAGATCATTAAAAGTTTTAAATGTAACTGTATGAATTGAATCCAATTTGTTGCCCGCAAGATCAATAAAATAATTCAGGTCGAAATTAATTTTGTACTCTTTTCTCGGTTCTAAAATTGAGTTGATATTAACCCGGAATGATGCATCATCTATGGTTTCAACTTTAATTGGCAAACTATTTTCTTTTTCATCAATTACTGTGATGGCATTACCTACTTCGGCTGTATTTATTCCGTCATCCAAATTTATAATAAGCCAGGGCATTCTAAAATCAACGGTTCTGCTTCTGAATTCCGCTTCAATATCTTTAATGGCTGGCGCTGAAGTATCCTGTTCTGTGCTTACGGCAATCAAAGTTGCTTGAAATTCTTCCTCATTTCCATTGAGATCTACAATGTTTTTAGAAATCAAATAATTTTCATTTTCAGGATTAAGGCTGTCTTCAATTGCCAGGTAATAATTTTTAGGTTTAGCTTTTCCTTTAAAGATATACCTAATCGGATAACTCGCTGAGGCAGTTGAATCGTATATTATAAAATTATTCGTACTTAGTTTAGTGCTGTCAACAAACTCGCTGAACTCAACTAGCAAATGATATCTGTCCGTCATTGTTAGATTCACCAAATTTGGTTTGGTAGTATCTTCCCGTGTTAATTGAAAGTTCAGCCCGTTGAAGAGGGAATCCTTTTCTGACAAAGTAACATCCTCAAATGGCGCACCATATCCATCTTCTTCGGAGTTATATACGAAATCTTTGAATGCGTCGCGCAGCGCAAAAACTCTGTAAGTTCCCGGTGCTAATCCAAGAAATGTGTAATTACCATTTGTGCCTGCTTGAGAACGGTAATCGGGTTTATCCTCAGTGGGATTAAAATCAATATCCGATAATTTATAAGCAGATAGTATTACGCCTTGCGGTTTTTCCGTATAGACTTTCCCTTTAATTTTTCCTTTATCTATTTTATCTCCGGTTGAAAAAGCAAAATTAACCGCAGCAGCCATCGGATTTTTATTGTTTAAATCAACAACATCCGAACCTATTGTAACGGTATAAGTTGTATTAGGTTTAAGCGAATCTCCGAAATTCACTTCCAAACTTCTGCCGCTCCAATCATACTCTAAATCCCCTTCGATTTCTGGAGAAATGAATAACGCCTCTTGTACCGATCTTTTATCAACATACTCGGAAAACTCAATTTCAAATTAATCTTCGGTGTAATTATTTGTTCCGTTTTCGGGTTATATTTTCACACCCTCGGCCGTTATCTTATCGACTTCACCTCCGCTTGGGGAAAGTTATTTAGCACACCCATTTAAAAGAAAAATCAAAACCCTCCCGTTATTTCTATTAAATTTATT
>JAENZU010000463.1 GCA_016841125.1 Melioribacter sp.
AATTCTAGAAAATTTTAACGGCGCTTTAAGAAAGGCTTTGTGAAGACTGTTATTCTCTTCGTCAAAAAAATCGTCTTTGCCTTCCTGCCGGAAATAAAATCCGTAGTAATCCGAGCCTTTGTGATTAAAGTATGCGGCAAGTATTTTACCAACCTTGTAAAAGTTATCATCAACATACTCTTCTTCAAAAATCACTTTAAAATAATCACCTTTCTGCAGTGCAAAAAAATCGATCTGCCAGGCAAAAACTTCACTCATTTTCAGAGCCAGTAAAATGTTGATATCGCTTTCGCTTAAAGTTTCATATAGCGAGTAATTAATGATACCGCCGAATTCTCTTTGCTTTGTAACAACTTCTTTTGCACCCGAATAAATATTGATTGAATCTCTCAAATCAAACACTGTATAATTTACAGGATCATCCAGGTAAACAAAATAGTCAACTTTTTCAACCGAGTCTTTGTGCGAATAGATCACATAATCTTTACCATAATTGATTTTTCTTAGATCGAACTTACCTTTGGAATTGATCACAATATTATGTATTTCTTTATAAGAAACTGAGTGCGGTAAAAGTATATCGGTAAGTGTCTCATTCTTTTTTACTTTTTCCCGGTATTCCGAAAGTGTATCTGTAAATAGACCAAACTCGTTCGGTATAACTTCAACTTCGAGGGGAACTTCTTTATCACTTGGCTGATCTTCCTTTTTGTCGGAACATGATTGGAAAGTAATAGTAAATAACAGAAGAAGAATAAAGTAAATTGATTTATAGCTCATTCTTGTTTCCTTTATAAGACCGGGAATGATAAAGATGTGACTTAAATATCAATGGATTACTTTCTTGATTCGATTAGCTTTTTAATAATTTCAACAGATGTAATTCCCTCTGCTTCGGCATTGAAGTTCGGAATTATTCTGTGTCTTAAAACCGGGATTAGTGATTTATTAATATCTTCAATGTTCGGAGTAAATCTGCCATCGATAACTGACCTCGCTTTGGCCGCAAGTACTAAGTATTGAGAAGCTCTAGGACCGGCACCCCAGCTAACCCACTCATTAATAAAATCCTCAGAACCATCGAAACCCGGACGTGTTCGGTTTACCATTCGAACTGCATATTCAACAACATTATCGGCAACCGGCACCCTTCTAACCAAATCTTGATATTTAAACAATTCATCTTTAGCCATAACAACATCAAGCTTTGGAATATAATCACCTGTGGTAGCTTTGATGATTTTTATTTCGTCTTCATAGGAGGGATAATCGAGCCAAAGATTGAACATGAATCTGTCAAGCTGCGCTTCCGGTAACGGGTAAGTGCCCTCCTGCTCAATCGGGTTCTGTGTTGCCAAAACAAAGAATGGCTCTTCCAATGTGTGGGTAACGCCGGCGGCAGTAACCTTATGTTCCTGCATCGATTCTAACAATGCGGCTTGAGTTTTAGGGGGAGTTCTATTTATTTCATCGGCAAGAATTATGTTGGCAAATACCGGTCCGCGTATGAAACGGAATGAACGACTTTTGGTTACTTGATCTTCTTCAATAATTTCGGTACCAGTAATATCGCTGGGCATAAGATCCGGTGTAAATTGAATACGGTTGAATTTAAGATCCAAAACATCAGCTACTGTTTTTATAAGAAGAGTTTTGGCTAACCCCGGAACTCCCACAAGAAGGCAATGACCTTTTGACAATAATCCAATAAGTAAGCTTTCAATTATCTCTTCTTGCCCAACTATTACTTTGGCAATTTCTGCCTTAAGATTAAAAATTGATTTATTTAATTCTTCAGCAAGTTTTACATCTTCAGAATCGTTTAATTTATCCGTCAAAATAATTCCTTTATATTCTTGTTTCCCAATAGATTTTATCTTTAAGTTCACTTATCCACTTCTGATACAACTTTTGTTTTTTCTGAAATTCAGCCAGGCGTTTTATTTCATTATAATCCGCTTCTAAGCTTGGCTTATGTTCGGGTACTCTTTTTAATAATTTTACGATGTGATAACCGTAAGTATTAGCATCAAGTTCTAAACGTTTCGGATAACCTATTTCACCTTCTTTTAATTTATAAACTTGATCCAGCAAATTCTTTTCTAATTGGCCCTCTTCAAACATACCGAGTTCACCGCCAAACTTTGCTGTTTCTTTGTCGTCACTATAATTTTTGGCATAGTAGCTAAACGTATTAACTCCGGTGCGAATACTGTCTCTAATTTCGTTCAGAAATTCAATCGCTTTTAGATCAGCTTCATCGTCGGCTTTAATTTTTAGAAGTATGTGTCTTGTATGAATCGATTCGCCTCTTCTTTCGAGAAGTTGAATTATGTGAAGACCTACCGGAGATTCAACGATTCCCGAAAGTTCACCTTCTTTCAGAGCAAACGCGGCGGACTCAAACTCCGGGAAAAACACACCTCTTTTTACAAAACCGAGATCACCCCCCTGTGCAGCACTGCCGGGATCATCCGAATATTTTTTAGCGAGTTCGCCAAAATCAGCACCGGCTTTTATTGAATCAATCAGTGAGTTGGCAAGTGTTCGAGTTTGTTTTTTAACTTTTTCGGTTGCCTGAGGATTTATAAATATATGAGCTAACTTAAATTTCTCCGGTATGAATCCGAGTGAATCTTCATATGTTTCAAAAAACTCTTGTACTTCTCTTCTCGTAACTTGAACTTCGGAAAACTTCTGACTTTGAACTCGTTGAGCCATTAGCTTTTTGCGCACATCATTTTTCTGTTCGCGTTTAATTCTTTCAATAGACATGCCGTAAATTTCTTCAACTCTCTCTCTGGAACCGTATTGTTGAATGAAATAATTCAACTGATAATCCAATTGTCTTTCAACCTCATCATCCGTTATTTCTATTGAATCTATTTCTGCCTGAGCATACAAAAGTTTTTCGTCAATCATTAAATTCAAAATTTGAAGCCGGAGCTGCGGATCATTCGGATCAAGATTTCTCTGTACCGCATCGTAATTAACCTGGAGATCGAGCTCAGATTGAAGTATCACTTCATTATCAACAACAGCTACAATTCTATCGATTACATCTTGGGCAAAGCCAATATTGATAAGTGCAATAAATACAAAAATTATTTTTTTCATTAATTGGTCCTAACTATTTCAACGTTATACTTGGTGTAAAGATTTTTGAGGTATTCTGCATACAATTCTTTTTTCTTTTGAATCGGGAACCGCTGCTTCACTAAATTTTTAACAAATTCAAATTCGGGTATTTCATTGGCTTCGAACGATTTAATCAATTGAACAATACTGAAATGATTAGGTTCCGATTCAATAACGATGCTGAATTCACCGGGAAGAAGTTCATCAATCACACGGAGAAGTTTGGCAGATCTAAATTGATATTTATATGTAAAATAATCGAGACTGCTGCTCACAAAAGAACTATCAGTTTGAAAGAGATATAAACTGTAGTTCCAGCCTTTTTCCAATAGAGC
>JAENZU010000464.1 GCA_016841125.1 Melioribacter sp.
GAGGAGGGTTTTGTTTCTCTTGCAAAACTCAAATTAAATAGAGGTGATTTTGAAACTTCCGAATTGCTAATATCCAAAGCCAGATTGCTGGATCAGAATAATGTAGAAACCGCAATTTTAGAAAGCAGTATCAAAAAGAGAGCGGGCAATTATAAAGAAGCGGGAAGTCTGATTCATGATATCCTGAAAAACAGTAAGAATAGCAGCGACAGTCTTGCGGCACTCAAAACGCTTTCAAATCATTATATGGATATCGGAAAACCAATTGAATCACTTTCCTACTTAAAAAAATATTATGAACGAGGTGCACGCGAGAATTTTCCGGTAGTTGTGCTGGTTGAACAATTAGCTACATTAGATAAGTATATATTTGCCGGAAAGACAGAAGAGGGAATTCGTAAACTTCAAGAGCTTGAAAATACTTTAAAGACTCCTTACGATCTTTTTATTCCCGTCGGCAAACTTGTGCTATCCTTGGAATTGGGAAATATTGAGGAAGCCGAGAGATCGGCTGAAAAATGTCATGAACTGATCGAACAATTTAAGTTGGATATTATTCTTCCGGTTATTCTCAGGAAAGAAGCGCAAATTGCCGAAGCAAAGAATAAGCCGAATGAAGCCATCAATAAATACCGCGAACTGCTCGATGTTGATCCTTCGAACATATTCACCTTAAAGGAAATCGCAAAAAATTTTATTGATATGGGCGAATTAAAAAAAGCCGAAGAATATATTTTAAAAATTCAGCAAAGCTACCCCCACCACCCGGATGTAAATTTTGAAGCAGCAAGATTCTATCTTGCAGCTGATAAAAAAGAGGAAGCGCTAAAAAGTATTAACAAATCACTTAAGGTTTGGGAAGAAGCTGAGCCGATTTTCAAGACTGCTAATAAAGCAAAAATATTAAAGGAAAAAATTGAAACTCAAAATGGAAGTTAGTGACTTTAATCATCAAATAACCGAAACGGTAAAATTTCACGAAGTGGATTTACTCGGTGTTTGCAATAATGCTGTTTACTTCAACTATTTTGAAGATGCCCGTATAAGATACACTCAAGACTTAAAGAAAAATTATAAACTGAAAGAATTTCTGGAAGGGGATTCATTTTTTATCATGGTCCATAATTATTGTGATTACTTAAAATCAGCACATTTGGATGATGAATTAATTATTCACACGAAAGTCGGCTTTATTAAAAATACAAGTTTCGGATTTGAGCACGCAGTCGAAAGAAAAAGTGATGGGGCTTTAATTGCTAAAGGGGGCGGGGTAGTTGTGCATATAAATAAAACCACTCAAATTAAATTACCGCTGCCGCAAGAATTTTACGATGCCGTTTCTGATTTTGAAAACATAGTAGAAATATTGAAATAAATTATTATTTTTAGTTTTTAGCTCATATAAATTTGAGGTGTGGTATGAGTTTGGTTTTCGATATTGAAACAATCGGGATTGATTTTGAATCATTGAGCGAGTCTCAGCAGGAGTATCTTCTCCGGTATGCGGAGAAAGAATCCGATGATAACCTTCGAGAAGAAAAACGGGCAGAAGCAATTCGCTACACAAGTCTTTATCCTTTTACCGCAAAAGTCGCTGCAATCGGAATGCTGAATACCGAAACGGAAAATGCTTTTGTAATTTTTGAGGGTGAAAAGCAGGATGAGTGGCATAATCCGGAAAAAAGAGTTACTTACAAAGGATATTCAGAAAATGAAATGCTTGAGTTCTTTTGGGACTGTGCTGCCAAAGTTGACCGGCTGATCACATTCAACGGCAGGTGTTTTGATATTCCGTTTTTAATGCTCCGGTCGGCGATGCTGGGAATAAAACCTTCTCACAATTTCCTCGGCAGCCGGTTCAGCAACAAATCGCATGTTGACCTTCTTGAAGAATTCACCTTCCACGGTTTGATTCGAAAATTCAATTTGGATTTTTATTGCCATTCTTTCGGAATTGAATCGCCAAAATCTAAAGGGGTTTCAGGAATGGATGTTAAAGAATTATACAATGCCGGGAGAGTAAAAGATATAGCTATTTACTGCGGCGAAGATATTATAGCAACTTATGAGTTGTTTAAAATCTGGAAAAATTATTTAGATATATAGAGGTCATAAATGAAAAAAAAATTAGTAATCTTGTCTGTAGTTATAGTTGCGATAGCAATAGTGATATTCATTATTATTTCAAACCAAAGTTTACAAACTCGATATTCAATAGCATTAGTTGAAAATCAGGAAATTGAAAAGTTGTTTACAGGATTTGCATATATTCCAATTATTCAAAAAGATAGGGGAGCGTTAAAAAGAACTCTTGGCTTAGGAGATAGTGTCTTGCTAGGATATTGCGTTAAGGAATATGAAGTCGGTATTGGTTACGAAGATGTAATGAAAATAATTGCAGAATATCATGACTTGATTTGTGATTCTTCCAATTATACTTTACCTGAACCTGTAATAATTTCGACCAATCCAGTAATTTCAGAATCATATGGTAGTTTTGATAGAATTAAGTGCGATAATATTGATAAAGAAATTGATGGAAAAAGAAAAAGTTGGGAGTTAATTAAAGAGGAACTAATAAAAAGTGGTAATTGGGCACAAATGGTTAATAATAGTAGAAAAATTTTAACTGCATTCATAAAAATATATTGTGAGTATTAAAATGGAAAAGTTAATTTTATTACTAATTTTCTCTTTGTTTTTTGTTTCAACTTGTGAACCAGAAGATGAGTTGATTAGAACAGCAGTGAACCAAAGAATTGAAAATGACATTGCATATCTAGCCAATATTCAAGCCGTATATCAAATTACTTTTGCTAATCATCAGGAAAACTTCATATATAGTGATGATATTTATCTCAGAAAGGATCTAGCAAAAGTTTTTTATGGATTTAATATTAATGAAATTGAAGTTGAAATTAAATCTGTTGACAATTCAAAAATACTTTCAATCACTCTACCGGAACCTCAGCGAATTTCTATTGATAGGAAAATATTAGAGTTAGAATCGACACACTTAGACTATAAACCTGTCGATAGATTTGGAGATTATATTGATGTTGATAAAAATATAAATGAAAAATTGAATTTAGTTTTAGAGACCTATGATGCTAAAACCATTGAATTGACTAAAAAAATTGGCAGACAATACTTCAAAAAAATAGCGGAAAGATTTGGGATGAAGTTAGAAATAAATTATTATATAAAAAACCCGGGTGGATGACCCGGGATTTTAGAAAATCTATTAAAAATTAGATTATCTTCCTACTGCATCTAAATGCTCTTTTTTAGCCATTAATTCTTCTTTAGATTCTTCATTATTAGGATCCATAATAATAGCTTCTGTCGGGCAAGCTTCAATGCATTGCGGTTCATCGTAAAAGCCGACACATTCTGTACATTTTTCCGGAACGATATAGGTAAATTCGTCAGATAGAGCGTCTTTTTCTTCGCCTTCGTAAGAATAAGGC
>JAENZU010000465.1 GCA_016841125.1 Melioribacter sp.
GGGTTTTACCAATTTATTGAGTCCGAGTGCGGTACCGATCCAAATTTCACCGCTGCGAGTTTCCAAAATTGACAAAACTCTATTATTGCTGAGACTACTTCTATCCTTCGGATCGTGCTTAAAATGTTTGAAAGTTTGCTCGACCTGATCAAACAAATTTAATCCGAAGGCTGCCGTACCAAGCCACAATCTGCCGGATTTATCTTCAACAATCGAATACACCCAATTTCCGCTTAATCCTTCAGTATTATTTTCCGATGCTTCAAAACATGTAAATGTTTTCTGATCATCGTTTAATAGACAAAGACCTCCGCCGCCGGTTCCGAACCACAGTCTTCCTTTTGTATCTTGATAGATGGAGTGAATATTATTTGAACCGATGCCGGATCCATCTTTTGGGTTATTTTTGAAGTGAGAAAAGCTGGGGTTTCCCTCGGCGGAAAAGGAAATTTTTGTCAAACCGCCGCCTCTTGTCCCCACCCATAGATTTCGACGATTGTCTTCGTGAAGTGATAAAATATAATTACCGCTCAAACCGCCGGAAGGTTTTTCGGGATTGTGAAAATATTTAGTGAAGCCGCCCGAAATCTCATCAAATTTATTGAGACCGTTTCTTGTTCCTATCCACACTATACCGGGCTTATGTTTTGATGCAAAAATCGGCAGCACACCATTGTGACTTAGTGATTTATTATCATCTGGGGAATGAAAGTAATGGCGAAACTTTTGATTGTTAAATTCAAACTTGTTAAGAGCATCGCGGGCGCTTATCCAGATTTCACCGCCTCTGCTTTGATATATTTTTGTCAAATCATTACTGCTTAGACTTTGCGGATCGTTTTTATTGTGATAAAAATTTTTCCGTGAAATTAATTTATTGCCGGAATGCTTAAAGATCGATAACCCGGACCGGGAAACGCCCCAAATAAATTCATTCTGATCTTTTATTACATCAAGTGACGAAGAGTAATTAATAACTACATCGGAACCCTTTTCAACACCCGAGTAATTAATTGATGATTCAACAAATGGATTGAATGGTGTGATTTTATCCGTACTCATATTTATCCAAAATGGACCATCGGCATCCTGAGCAATATGATTTAGCTTTTCCAAGTCAACCGGAAGCCGATAAAATACTTTTGTTATGATACTAAATTTGAAAAGTCCACCTGCTGTTTTAATTAACAAATTATCTTCATCAAGCGGCATTATTTCAAAAACATTTGTTTGTTTAGCGGGGGGCTTAAAATAAGTAAAGGTCTCAGTTTCAGCATTAAATCTGTTGAGCCCGTTGTTAGCACCAATCCATAATACACCGTCAGCGCTTTCGTGAAAAGACCAAATCGTGTTGTCGCTGATTGAAGCTGAATCCAAGGGATCATTCCTAAATGATTTGAAAGTTTCGGAATTTCTATCAAAACGGCTTGCACCCCCGCCGAACGTGCCGCACCAGAGGTAACCGTTTTTGTCCTCGAAGATATCCCAAATCCAATTTTCACTTAAACTTTTTTCATTACCGGGGATATGCCTGTAAACTACAAAGTTATATCCATCGAAACGGTTTAACCCGTCTTGAGTGCCAAACCACATAAACCCGGTTTCATCCTGTAAAATTGAAGTAACAAAAGATTGTGATAACCCGTCTTTAACATCAAACTTGTCAAACTTTGCCTGCTTCGGCTGGGACTGGTTCAGCACAAAAAAAAGCCCAAGCGGAATGATATATTTAAATAAATTAATTGAAATCATTGAGCTGATATTTTTAGTTTTATTTTCATTCAATTTATTCGCATAGCATGTCTTATTTAAAGTGAATTTAATTTAAGCAGCCAACAAATTCAAGAAATATTCTAAGTTAAAATTCGGGTTCTATCAGAATTGAAGACTTGGTGAGTATCTAAATATTAAAGTGACTGCGAAATTAATTCCCGCAATCTTGATTTCTATTTTTAGTTTAAGAGATTGCGGGAATTTTTGTTCTTTACACACCCCCGCCTCCCCTCTCAGATTTATATTCCCGCAATTTTTCGGATCAACTTTAGAATTAAAATTGCGGGAATATTACACTCTATTTGGTTTCTACAATAATACAACCCAGATGGGGTTAGAAAACTTCATTAAGTCGAACTCCGTTAGGAGTTCCATTATTGTAGATTTTTTTTTACGCACCCCCAACCCCCTCCCGTGGAGGGGACGGTTGAATTGGCGCGCATCAAATATTTCGTAGTTTTATTTCTGTCTGTCATTTCGGGCTTGACCCGGAATCTTTTTTAGTTTATGAGATTCCCGCTTTTGCGGGAACGACAATGACTAAGAAAAGCTTTTAAGTGTGAGATTTAAAATATTAAGAGTCGCGCGATACGCGACCCCTACAAATTATTTATCTGTGATTATCTGATAGATCAGTGTTATCTGTGTGCCATTATCATTACTTCAGCAGCAGCATTTTCTTTACGGTTACGAAATCTCCGGCGCTCATTCTGTAGTAGTAAACACCGCTCGACAGACCAGTTCCGTTGAAGTCAACTTCATGATAACCTGCAGACAGATTTTCATTTACAACATTCATAACTTTTTGACCAAGTGAATTGTAAACCGCGATCTCAACATTTGAGTCAACCGGAAGCGCAAATTTAATTGTTGTTGCAGGATTGAAAGGATTAGGATAATTCTGCTCGAGTGCAAATTTATCCGGGGCAACTATAACTTCAACAATATTGCTGTATTCAAAAGAACCGTCGGTATCGATCTGCTTTAATCTGTACTTAAGATTTTTCGATCCGGCATTGTCAAGCTGATCAGTAAAATTGTACCGTGTAATTTCCGTAGTGGTATTCTGACCGTCGACAAAACCGACACTTCCCCACTCTTCGGAATCAACAGCTTTTCTTTCAATTTCAAATCCGAAGTTATTTGTTTCAGTAGCAGTTATCCAATTCAGATTAACGATATTCCCGGTGACTTCCGCGGTAAATGATGTAAGCTCAACGGGCACCTCATCTCCCACATGCATCGAAACCGGGATTATCATTTCAGTCATCTGCGGATCATTACTTGTAATCACAACGTCCATAGAATAATCGCCGTTTTCCAAACCTTCGCAAGTAAAGTCTAAAACCAAAGCAGCGGAATTACCATTGTAAAGCATACCTCCGGTGTGGTTCATTGCTAGCCAATCCGGCTCGGCCATAATTTTTACAGCCAATTGATTTTGGATAAATGCCGCATTGTAAGCTATTTCTAGTCCATCGGTACCGTCTGCATTTTCAATTCCTACTGTTGCACCTGTTAAGGTTGTTGTCATATTTTCGTAATAAAGTAAAATTCTACCGTTCGAATGGAGTACTATCTGAAATGTTAACGTTCCGGTTCCGCTGTACTTCTGCCAGTTAGTAAATTGAATTATGAATTTATTAACGTCTTGCTTGTAATAAACTTTACCG
>JAENZU010000466.1 GCA_016841125.1 Melioribacter sp.
ATAGATTTTCCTGAAATAGGCTCGGCAATTATGTGAATGTGATTAGGTAGAATTGTAAAAGCGATCAGCTTAAATTTTTTACCATCGAAAAATTTGATCGAATCAGATACCAATTCTGCTATCTCAGGTTCAGCAAGGTATTGAATTTTATTTTCCGGTGAATGAAGTAACTCTTCAATTTTTTGGAATAATGAATAATCAAGTATTGACTTTGAACTCTTTCGGATTTCCGCTGCTTTATTTACCCGGTTTTCGTTTCCAGTATGTTCTGAATCTTGTGTATAATTATTCTTTGGAATTGAACCGGCTAATCTAGCGGTGATAAAAAACGCAAAATTTTCAGGCTGGTCTTCTATTGGTTTCATTTTATTGGGTTTCATTTAAACTCCTACTAATAGAGTAGATAAATTTTTTCGAATTTTCAAAAATTCCCAAATTTAAGTGGATTATTTTAATCGCTGCTCCTTGCTTCGATCAACCGATTGTTGATAAATTGTGATCACCAACTCTCAGAAAATTTTCGGATATTTTTTACAAAGATATTATATTGAATTCCAATTAAAGCAAAATCGCAGGTATGATAAAATTTTTAATAGTGGCAATGGGAGCCGGATTAGGAGGCGGATTAAGATATTGGATCTCATCCGAGTCATTTAAGTATTTCCCGGTTTATTTTCCATTCGGCACTTTAATAGTAAATCTAATAGGCAGTGCGATACTTGGTGTACTGATCTTTGGCTTCGACGAAAAAGAATTAGTTTCATCTTATGTTAAACTATTTATCGGTGTGGGTTTCTGCGGAGGGCTTACAACCTTCTCAACTTTTTCGCTTGAAACCTTCAATTTGCTTCGGGATTCACAATATCTGTTTGCCGGTTTAAATATTGGGTTGAATTTGATCCTTACTTTAGTGGGAATTTACTTAGGCTACTTGCTAACGAGATAAATAAAATGAAAATTAAAAATGATGCAAAACTGCTGAGAATTTTTATCGGTGAAAATGATAAACTAGGACCGGTAAACCTTTACGAAAAGATTGTAGTAGAAGCACGTAAAGCCGAGCTCGCAGGCGCAACCGTGATACGGGGCATAATGGGATTCGGCGGTAACTCAGTTATTCACAGTTCGAAATTCTTAACACTTTCGGAAGATCTACCGCTTGTGATTGAAATTGTAGACGAAGAAGACAGAATTAAAAAGTTTATTCCAGTTGTAGAAAAAATTTTTGAAAAAGCTAACTGCGGCGGACTTATTACACTTGAGAAAGCCGAAATAATAATTTACACCGCGGTAAAAAAATGACGGGCAGAACGGAGATTATTTATTAAATCTGTATTTACAAATTACTCAGGTTGTAAGATCTTACTTTTACTGCTGCTGATCAATAGCACTTTTTGGGCACAAAATAATTTTGATTTTAAACAATACAAAAATGAAGCGGGAGATTATTTAAATTTTCCCAAGCGCTGGACCGGCACCGACTATCTGATCACTGCCGGAATTCTGAGCGGCACATTTGCGGTTATGAATTTCGATGATGAAGTCAGATACGAAGTTTTGAAGGGAGAAAATTTTGATGATATAATCCCGCTGGAAATGGGCAGAATTTGGGGAGAGCCCTACACACCATTAGCCGCGGGGCTATTTTTTTTGATACAGGGGAATTCTACTTCTAATAGTGCAAATAAAAAATTGGGGTTCGAGATACTGCAGTCGTTCACATACAACATTTTTACCACACAACTGCTGAAGATGACAATCGGCAGGGCGCGCCCCTCTTCAGCCCAAAGTAATTTTGAATTTACTCCATTTACAATTATGGATGACGAACATTGGTCGCTACCTTCGGGTCACACCAGCATTGCATTTGCTTTTTCAACTACTCTGGCAGCAAACACAGATAAGCCGTTATTGAAAATTCTATATTTCACACCGGCATTCGTCACTGCCGTTTCAAGGGTTTTATACAACCGGCATTGGGCTTCGGATGTTTTTCTTGGTGCATTCATCGGGTATTTTACAGCAAAATTTGTGACCGACATGCATAATAAAAATGAAGGAGTTTTTTTACAGGAGCATAATCCTCTAATTAATTTTACGTTTATGTTTTAAAACTTTATGGTAAGAGAAGTAGATCTGCGGGGATACAATAATTATTCGGTTGAGATCCGTGGAGATTCGGTTGTCAATCATTATTATACAATGGAGATTCAATTGTAAAGGCAATACTAACTTTTGGCTTAAGATGAACTATTTATTTGGGTGTATGTATTATCAGATAGATACAGTCAAACTGAAAAGAAGAAAAATTCTAACCCCAAAGAGCACAGAGTAAAAATCACAAAAGGCACAAAGGAAAAGCAAAAAAGATTAGATTTTTTTAGCACACTTTAATGTAATTTACGATCAATTAAATTAAAGAAATAATTTCAGCCTAAGTTAATTTATTATATAAGCTTTTCGCAGTCCTTCCGTAAACAAATCCCACGAAAGCTGAAAATTCATTCCAAGTATCGTTAAATAAAAAATCTTTTTACAATCTTTAAATCCGTTTTTACGCAATGCCTTCTTCGAAAAAGTATTCCCTTTTGAATAAATAACATAAGCTTTAGTATAATTAAGTTCCTGTAATATCTTTAAACGCATACCGATATTAAAAGATTGTGAGCCTTTATTACGGAAATCCTCAAATGTATAAGATTCGAGTAGCAGAGCTTCATCCTCATTTAGGTCTAATTTATTTCCGTCTTTTTTACTCCAACCGAATGAGACCCAGGACATCGAAGATATTTCTCCATCATCGGTTATAGTGGCAAAACATTTATCACCCCTCTGCATTCTCTTCATTATCAATTTAATATTTCCGGTTATTTCCTTTTTTCTAAAGCTGAGAAGCTCATTTAATGAAACATTAAGAAAACTTTCATTCTGAAGCGGTAAGTATAAATTTATTTTCTTAGTAAGATCCCGTTCAGCAATCATTAATCTTTTCAAATCAAACAATTTCGTTCTGCTGAAAAAAGAAATTAATTGCGAAAATGTTTTATGTTCTTCGGAAGCACTAAGAACAAGTTCTTCGTTGAGCCCAATATTCTGAAAGGGCATCTGAGCGTTGGCAGCCATAATTTTACCTTTGTTGTTTTAACATATTTAGTGCAGCAGGGAATTTTCCATGAAAGTAAACAGGATCCCAAAACATGTTACCTTCAATTAAAAAAATGCCTTCATCGCTCACACCAATATCCCATCCGATAGTTCTTATCGGAGAAAATAACGGTGCGGCTTTCTTAGCCAGTTGAACTGCTTCATCCCACTTAGGCAGTTTAAATCCAGCCAGTTTTTTTCCGCTCACCGGGTGATTATCTATGCTAATCGCTCCTAACCCTTTACGTGTTGTTACTTTTGCTTCAAATATTTCTCCCTTTACAGGGTCAATATA
>JAENZU010000467.1 GCA_016841125.1 Melioribacter sp.
TTTCATTTTGAATAAAGACAAGTGTCTTTATGGGGGACTCCACCCGACCGCTTTTGCGATTCGGCAATTTTCAAATTTTTGGGTTGGTTGTTTTCGTATGAAATTGTTGTTCTAATTTTGTTTTAAAAGTAAGTAACGTCGCCGCCAGTGCGGATCAATTTACTGGCGGCTACAAATTATAAATACCCGCCAATAAAACGACGGGCAAGTTCGTTGTCTGTTTGTCATCGCTGTTTGGGGCGGATGGCTTATGGGCAAAGCCGTTATACCTATTGAACTAGTATTGACAATTTGCAAATATATGAATACATTAGAATGCATATAAGTGAATATGAATCTTAGGAGAAAATCATGTCTAAAACAATAACTCTTCGTTTAAGTGAAGAAAATTATAAAAAATATAAAAGCTTAGCAGATAGAGATAATAGACCAATTTCAAATTTTATTGAAACTGCTGTAAATAGATTTATTGAACATAACATTTACGTTGATGAATTTGAAATGGAGGAAATCAATAATAATGTTGAATTAAATAAAAGTCTTAAAAGAGGATTGTCGGATATGAAATCAAAAAAAGGGCGATTCGTTGAATAGATATAAAATCTTTGAAACTGAAGAATTTCAAAAAAGAATTAAAAAAATATCTAAAAGAGATCAATCCTTCATTGAAAAGAAACTCATCGAATATATTTATCCTCAATTAAAAGAAGAGCCACATTTTGGAAATAACATAAAAAAGCTCATTAATTATGATCCGGAAATTTGGCGATATAGAATCGGTAAATACAGATTGTTTTATGTATTAGATGAAAAAGAAAAAATAGTTTATTTCGTATCAATTGATTTGAGAAAAGATGCTTATTAATAAAAATAGATATGACAAGCTTTTGCCAATGACCACTTTTTAAAAGTGTGAAATTAGGCTAAAAATAGGTTTAATGGATTTTCATGAAAAAACAAAAATCTACATGGTCATTTTCATTTTGAATAAAAACAAGTGTCTTTATGGGGGACCTCACCCGACCGCTTTTGTCTAGCGGCGAGTTTTGTTTTTTCGGGTTAGCAGTTTTAAGTAAGTAGCTCTTTGAATATTTTTTAATTAACAAGTTTCCCGCCTAAAAGATGGCGGGTAAATTCGGGGCGGACGGGTGAAAAGCAACGCCGTTATAAGGCTTAAAAAAGGATTGACGTAGACCATAATAAAGGCTATATTTTGGTCGAATAAAATAAGGATGAAAAATGAAATTTAGTGAAGCAGTAAAACCGATAAGCTATCTTAAAGCCCACGCTTCTGAAGTTGTTCGTGATGTTTCTGAAAACCAAAAAACATTAGTAATTACACACAATGGAGAAGCGAAGGTAATCTTACAAGATGTCAAGGTATATGAAAAAACACAAGAAAGTTTGGCATTGTTGAAAATTCTAGCATTAAGCGGCAAGGAAATTAAGAAAAGAAATTATCGCCCTATAGAGAAATCATTCGAAAATGTAAGAAATAGAATTGATTCCTTTAAACGTGGCCAAAATGAAATATAAAGTTAATCTAACATTTTCTGCTGAAGAAGATTTATTCGAAATTTATCAATACGTATTTTTTAATGATTCTGTAGAAAATGCTGAAAAACTTTATTCAAAACTTCATGAAAAATGTATTGCACTTCAAAACTATCCCCATCGCGGTCATATCCCATCGGAATTATCCTTTCTTGGAATAGATGATTTTCTAGAAATCACATATAAACCATATCGAATAATTTATCAAATTATTGAGAAGGTAGTTTTTATACATTGCATTTTAGACGGACGTCGAGATATGCAAAAAATATTACAAGAACGGCTAATGAGAGAATAGATCAACGCCTTATAACACATATTGAAGGTCCAGAGTCCCCGCTAAAAAAGCGGGACAAGCAAGAGAAAAATAATATCCCCGACCACGAGATTAAGATTTTAAATCGGGTTAGTATAGATCAATTAGTAACGATACGAAACGATTACCTCAAACAGTTGAATCTATTTCTTCGTTTGAGATCAGCGCGAAACGAAGGGCAATGAAAAAGTAAAGTCCCGATTAAAAATTATTTTTACCTATTTGGCTCATGGGGCGGAGGCATACGCTCTTCACCGGGAGGTGAATGCTTCCGGAAGATTTCATTCATCAGCATCTTGAGATTTTTCTGCTGTTCCGGTTTGCATATTTTTTTCAAAGCTACAAAATGATTGAAAGTCAGTCGGTCAATTTGCTTTATTCAATTCAATTTATAGTTTAGAATTAGAAATAATAGCTAACAAATTAAATTTCATTATGGATACAAAAAGAAGAATTACGATAAGATTAATAATAGGATTAATTCTAATTGCACTTTTTTGGTATTTAAATTGGAGCTCTTACGGACTGAGAACACACTGGGGATTCTTTCCGCTTTGGCTGGGGTTTGCAATTACAATCGATGGATTAGTTTTTCTCAGGAAAGGTACATCTCTTTTTTCAAGAAATAAGTTTGCCTATATCGGCTTATTTCTGATATCTGTTCCGGTTTGGTGGCTCTTTGAGCTTTTTAATCAAATTACGGAAAACTGGCAGTATGTTGGAAGAGAAAATTTCAGTGACTTGGAATATTTTCTTTTAGCCTCATTAAGTTTTTCAACAGTGATTCCCTCCGTATTCGGTTCGGCAGAACTTGTATCCACTTATATAAAAGATAAAAATTCCGGCTGGGTGATTGAAAAGACTAATAAAGTCGGTACTATATTTATTTCCATCGGAATTGTAATGCTCGCGCTGTTAATAATATTCCCAAATATATTTTATGTTTTTATTTGGACGACCGTTTTTTTTCTAGTTGAAGGGATGAATATTTATTTCAATAACAAAAGCATTTTAACCTTTATAAGCAAAGGAAACTGGAAACCGGTTTTCTCATTAGGGATCGGATGCTTGATCTGCGGTTTCTTTTGGGAAATGTGGAATTATTATTCTTATCCTAAATGGATTTATGACGTTCCCGGGGTAAATTTTCTTCACATATTTGAAATGCCTCTTTTAGGATACCTTGGTTACATTCCTTTCTCTCTCGAATTATTTTCGATTTACATGTTGGTAGTTAATCTAATCGGTAAGAAAAAATTACAAAACTACATTGAGTTATAAAGAATAAACTCACTTAAAGAGTTGTACTATAATTTAATCTAAAGAGGGCGGACTAAGAAGTGCTGGCAGACTTCGTACCTGGTTTGTTGCTGTAATGGGGGAATAATTAACCCAGATTGTTCATTAGGAAAAATTATCAATAGCGTAATAGTACCATAACTTGTTAAATGATAAGTATTTAATCCCGACTTAGATTTTCTTGGGCTTGAAAGATTTTCTTATAGTTATATTGTAGTCAAGCCACGCCAGAGGCGTGTAAACCTTAGAAAATATTAGTCGATTTG
>JAENZU010000468.1 GCA_016841125.1 Melioribacter sp.
TTAGATATTTTGAAAATCAATCAATTGGAATTTCATTGGGTGAAAAAGACAGTATAAATGAAATTAAAAATATCATCGATTTATTTTCATCCGCATTGAATAAAGCTGAAGTGAAGCCGGAGTTATTCAATGATGATACACCGAACATGAGCATTCCGGAAAATTTAAAACGCAAAAGTGAATTTTTAACTCACGAAGTATTCAATAAATTTCACTCTGAAACCGAGATGATGCGATATATCAAAAGATTGGAGAGAAAGGACTTATCTCTTACTAACTCAATGATACCGCTCGGTTCGTGCACAATGAAGTTAAATGCCGCAACAGAAATGGTCGGTGTGTCTTTGCCGGAGTTTGCTGCTCTCCATCCGTTTATTCCAAAAGATCAAGCTGAAGGATACCGGCAATTATTTAAAGGTTTGGAAGATCAACTTTGTAAAATTACCGGATTTGATTCAGTTTCTCTTCAGCCGAATTCTGGTGCGCAGGGAGAGTTTGCCGGACTAATGGTGATCAGGGCTTATCATATCAGCAGAGGGGATGACCACAGAAACGTAATTTTAATACCATCCTCGGCTCACGGCACGAATCCGGCTTCAGCGGTAATGGCTGGCGGTAAAGTGGTTGTCGTTAAATGTGACGAAAATGGAAATATTGATTTAGACGACCTTCGAATAAAGGCTGAGCAATATAAAGAAACACTTTCCGCTTTAATGGTTACATACCCGTCAACACACGGTGTGTTCGAAGAAGAAATTCGTGATATTTGTAAAATTGTCCACGATAACGGGGGACAAGTTTATATGGATGGCGCTAACTTGAATGCACAAGTTGGATTGACAAATCCAGCAATAATTGGAGCCGACGTTTGTCATATTAACTTGCATAAAACTTTCTGTATCCCTCACGGAGGCGGCGGTCCGGGTATGGGTCCTATAGCTGTCGCAAAACACCTTACGCCGTTTCTACCTGGGCACTCGGTTATCGATATTGGTTCCGAAAGTTCAATCAATGCAATTTCAGCCGCACCCTGGGGTAGTTCTTCAATACTTCTTATCTCATACGCCTATATTAAAATGATGGGAGGTGAGGGGTTAACTTACGCGACCGAGATGGCTATACTGAATGCAAATTATATCCGCAAAAAATTGGAAGACTATTTTAAGGTTTTATACGTTGGCAGAAATGGAAATGTTGGACATGAGCTGATTTTTGATCTTCGGGAATTCAAATCCTCAGCTAATATTGAGGTTGAAGATGTAGCCAAAAGGTTGATGGATTATGGCTTCCATGCCCCTACGGTTTCGTTTCCCGTGCCCGGCACCGTAATGGTTGAACCGACTGAAAGCGAATCGAAGGATGAATTGGATAGATTCTGTGATGCGATGATTTCTATAAGAAAAGAAATTGATGAAATCGCCAATGGTAAGTTGGATAGAGTTGACAACCCGCTTAAAAATTCTCCGCACACGGTGGAAGATGTTGTCAGTGATGATTGGTCGCACACTTACAGCAGAGAGAAAGCTGCTTTCCCGGTTTTATGGGTGAGAGACCGCAAGTTCTGGCCGAGTGTCGGCAGAGTTGATAATGCCTACGGTGATAGAAACTTAGTCTGCAGTTGTCTTCCCATTAGTGATTATGAAGAGGAACCCGTAAATTGATTAAAAACCCAGATAGAAATAAACGTTGTGAAATTCTAAAAAATGCCGGCAGCATTGCTGTTGTCGGCTTTTCATCTGATCCAAACAAAACCAGCAGGGAAATTGCTGATTTTCTAGTGGACAACGGCTTTAATGTTGTTGGGGTAAACCCTAATTTTGAAGGAGAAACTGACATGCCGGTTTATTCTTCATTAATGGATGTCCCATTTGAAATAGATATTGCCAATGTGTTTATGCGTTCGGAAAATATTGATTTGATCAATAAAGATGTGCTGAATAAAAAACCAAAAGTACTATGGCTGCAATTGGGCATTAGAAATGATGAAGCAGTAGTGCCCGCCGAAAAAACTGGTATTACTATAGTACAGGATGAGTGCATAAAAATTAATCACTACCATTGTTTTTAAAAATATTCAATTTGCCCGCCAAAGAAAATTTTATGATCAGATTTTTAACCATAGCTTCATTATTAATTATTTCAACTGGCGTAAATGCCGCTGAGTTGGATTCGCTGGTATTAGGCAAAGGTGCTAAAGTAAAGATCGATTCAATTTTTGTCGAGGGTAATGAAACTACTGAAGAGTATATCATTCTGCGCGAATTAACTTTTGGTGTTGGGGATACTGTTTCTAAAGAGCAGATTCATTTTAATAGGGAGCGGGTTTACAGTCTTGGTTTATTCAACTATGTAAATATTTTCCCGGTTGAACGTGCTGATCAGGTACATCTTTATATTATTGTTCGGGAAAGTTGGTATCTATATCCAATTCCTTTTTTGTTTTTCAGAGGGAATAATTTTACAAAGGCTACCTACGGCTTAAATTTTCTTTACAAAAATTTTAGGGGCAGAAATGAAACTATTAGAGCTGTGATTGGCTTGGGGTACGATCCTTTTTATTCGCTACTATATTATAACCCGCTGATTATTGAATCGGAGGATATAAGTCTTAATTTCGATTTCAGTTACCAAAACGTTAGTAATAAAAGTTTAACAGCAGCTATTTTATACGGTGAGGATTTTAATTACGATTTTGTTATAAGCAATCTAGGCTTGGGTAAAAGATTTAATCAATTCAACACCCTTTTTACAAATTTTGTTTTTGAATATGTCGCAGCACCCACCGATACTATACAAGGCATCACTGCTTCCGATTCAAGAATAGACCGAATTTACGGTGCCGGGTTCGCTTACGTTTACGATTCGCGTGATTTGGCGCAGTTTCCTGAAAACGGGCTTTATCTTAATACAAGTTATCTGCATAAGGGGTTTGGAATAAATAACATTGACTATAACATTGCAAAAATAGATTTTAGAGAATATAGAACTTTTTTTGAGAACTTCAGTACCAAGTGGAGAGTTACCTACCGACATACATTTGGAAGAAGAATTCCTTACTACGATTATTCATATTTCGGATACGATGAATTTGTGCGCGGACACCGGAATGACGACCGTGACGGGAACAACTATATTCTATCATCGTTGGAATTAAATTATCCCGTAATTAAAGATTGGAATATTTCGCTCGATTTACCTCTACTGCCTAAAAGATTAACTTCGGCTCGGATTGCAATTTATTTAAGTATGTTTGGTGATACAGGCCTCACTTATAATAACGGAGAAAAAATTAGTCTTAATAATTTTGATTCGGGCTGGGGTTTTGGGTTAACAATTATGGCGCTGCCTTATAATGCTCTTCGTGTTGAGTATGCTTTCGATGAATTTAAAAATGGAGAACTGCTGATTGGAACAGGTTTTTCTTTCTGAT
>JAENZU010000469.1 GCA_016841125.1 Melioribacter sp.
GTAATCGAATATCAACCTATGCACGATGAGATCAGGGTATCTGCGGATAGGCGATGTAAAATGTGTGTAGTATTTAAATCCTAATCCATAGTGACCGATATTATCGGTAGAGTAAATTGCTTTTGCCATAGACCTGATCGCAATTTCGTTTATTAAAGCTTCCTCCTCTGTTCCCCTAACTTTTTCTAAAAGTTTTTGGAACTGAACAGATTTTACTGCCGACGCCGGATCAAAAGAGTAACCGAGAGATTTTACAAAACTTGAAAACTCAATTAATTTTTCTCTTTCAGGCAAGTCATGAATCCTATATACAAACGGAATATAATTTTTGTTCTCATTTTTTGTTACGTGCTCACCGACAATTCTATTTGCCAGCAGCATTAGTTCCTCAATTAGATTATGACTCTCTTTCACTTTTTTAACTTTTATATCTAACGGCGTACCGGTGTCATCAAGTTCAAATTCAACCTCCGGGGTATGAAAATTTATACTGCCGCTCTGCATCCTTTTTTTGCGGAGATTCTGCGAAATTTTATTCAGCTTTAGAACAATGTCGGAAAAATCACCTTTCCCGGTTTCAATAATTTCCTGCACTTCGTCATATGTAAACCGACGTTTGCTGTTAATTACGGATTTGGCAATCCGGTATTTAACAACTCTTCCTCGCGGAGTCATTTCAACTATTACTGAATATGTTAGTCTATCTTTATCGGGTACCAGTGAGCATACATTGTTAGATAACCGTTCGGGGAGCATCGGTATTACTTTACCAACAAAATAAACACTGGTGCCGCGTTTGAGCGCTTCGTTATCGATTGGAGAATTGCGTCTAACGTAATGACTCACATCCGCAATGTGAATGCCTACCGAATAATTTCCGTTTTCGAGTATTTCTAACGAGACAGCATCATCAAAGTCTTTTGCATCCGCGGGGTCAATAGTAATAACCGTTTTATTTCTATAATCCAGCCGGGTTTTTATTTCGGCTTCGTCAAGTTCAAGCGGAATATTTTCAGCTTCGTTTAAAGTTTTATCTGAAAATTTATAGCTTAAGTTGAACTCTCTAGCCAATGCAGAAATTTCCGTCATGTAGCTGCCGGCTTTACCGAGTATTTCAACAACAGTTCCCTCAGGGTTTAGCAGTCTATCTTTCCACTCAATTTCTCCAACTACAACTTTGTCTCCGCTTTTGGCATTGTTAAGTTTGTCGCTGCCGATGTAAATATCCCTATGAATTTCTTTTTCATCCGGATCAACAAAATAAAATGATTTTGTTTTTTTAAGTGTACCGGTTACCTCTGTTCTGCCGCGCTTTATGATGTTAATTATTTGTCCTTCGAGATTTTTACCCTTTTGAGTAGCAAACAAAGAGACTTCAACGGTATCTCCGTGGAACGCGGTGCCTAAATGTCTTTCCGGAATAAATATGTCGTTGATTTTAGATTTTTCCAAAACCACAAATCCAAAAGAACCGTTTTCAACTAATTGAAGTCTGCCGACCAATTTTCCGGTGGTGAATTTATTTAGCTGAAATCTTTTGCCTTTGCGTTCCAAAAATCCTTCTTCTGCTAACTGGTGAATAACATCTTTTAGTTTTGCATATTCGTGCGGGCTGGTTGCCGAAAGTTTTTTTGCAAGCGCTTTTGATTTTATACTTAGTGTAGGATGCTTGCTGAAAAATGATTTGATTTGATTTTTCATTAAAAGTCGAATTTATATTTTAGACCTAGTTCATTAATTTTTTCTTCGAATCCGTAAGATGAAACAATCGGATCTTTTCTTTCTGCTCTTATCGATAAATTTTGACTGAACAGATATTCAATTTTTAAATTTGCTTTATAAATATTTTGGAATAATTCAGTAGTGCCGCCGAAACTGTACCTCAACTTTTGAAACTTGCCCGAAACGTTGAACTTTGTGTATTCTCCGTTTTGACTTAACTGGATATCATTAATTATGTCGCCAACGGCAGAATTTACAAATGTTGTGAGAACCGGACCCAAAAATGATGTGGCTGTATTTTCCAAAGCACTTGTTTGAGATGCCACTTGATTTTTATCTTTTGAAGTTAAGTCATTTTTGAACTTGCCTATCAGTATGAAAGATAATGCATCTGCGGCATCGTAACGCGGGTCCGATACGTTATTTTGAATGTTTCGAGATCCGATATACACCGCAATATTATCAGGATCGGTTGCCAAATTTTTACCTAGCTGACTCAAAGGTCCTTTAAGAAATAACTTTACAGCTACCTGCTGATTTGTACTTACATTTTCAGGTGACAAATAATCGCTCACATAACTTGCAACAATATCTAAATAGGGATCGGTAATATCCGATTCAAAACGAAGTGTTCCTGTTGCATCGAAAGATTTGAAAAATTCCAGCTTCGATCCGCTGAGAAGAGTAAAAGCTCCCTGCGCTCTCTGCTCGCCGTCTCTGCTGTTGAACTTTAGATCCCCGTAAACTTCTACAATTAGCCTTTGGTTTACTGACGGGGATAATATCAATACTGCACGGGCAACATTTTCTGCTTTAATATCAATTTCGTAATCGAAAGTAGATTCATCAACAAATTCACTTCTTCCTTCCTCACGTTGTTTTGCGGCTTCAAGTATTTGTTCAAACTCAACAGTTTCTTGATCCAGTTTGGAAGAGTCAACCACAAATTTGTAAATAATACTGTTGGCGGATTTCTTATAATTATTCTGCACCTGCGAATATGTTATATCAGTTTCCTTTAAGAGTATGCCGCCTTTAAATAATGTTCTTCCGTTTGAATATTTGAGATTCCAAATTCCATCCGACGCAATTAGAAGATCACCATACAATTGCTGACTTACGGCTTGTGAGCGGGCTCCGAGCAGAGCAATGTCGCCTTCAATATTCAAATCAATATCATTAAGCGCCAAACCGTCCAAAGTGATACCCCCGGTAAGATACATATTACCGCTGTATTTTGAACCCCCTTTGTTCGATAATTTTATTGTATCAACTTTTATAACATTATCTTTAAAACTAATCTTTGCATCAAAACTGTAATCCAAATTATTATCTCTTGCTCTAAAGAGGGTATTATAAACAGTTAATGCACCGGAAAGGTTAAGGTTATCCGGGGTGCCGCTAAGAATAACGTCGGCATTTAAATCACCTTTTTGATTTGTGATGAAGGGGAGGGAATTGCCGAAAGTACCTAATTGAAAATTGGTAGACTTTATGTCGAATCTAATTGTGTCGGTCTCAACTATTCTCTTTTCTACACCTACAAAACCAAGATCGATAGGCAGATTTCCGTCAATGGTCAAAAGGGGTTTGGAAATTTCAAGTTTATTATTGATGAATGAAACATCTGTTGCAAGTTTTTTCTCTGCATAGGCAAAATTGAAAAAGAGATTGCCGAATTT
>JAENZU010000470.1 GCA_016841125.1 Melioribacter sp.
AACTCTTTGAAAGATAAATTTAATATTTATGGAATTATGAAACCCTCAATGGAAAGCGGGGTTGATGAGCCGAGAGCAGATATCTTTAAAAACACAGTATTGAGTGCCACATTTAATTCGCTGGAATCTGAAAGATATCTTCTTACTGAAGATAATAAATCACTACGCAGTATTGCGGCACACGCTCCTTACGATGCGCTCTTCATTATGGTAAATCACAGTCGTTACGGCGGCGGCGGTATCTATAATTTTTACTGCACATTTACCAGTGATAATCAGTTTTTTAATTATCTGCTTGTGCATGAGTTTGGGCACTCGTTTACGGGCTTAGCCGATGAATACTACACTTCGGCAGTTGCTTACAATGATTTTTATCCTAGAGGTATTGAGCCGGTAGAACCAAATATTACTGCTTTGCTCGATAAAAATAATGTAAAATGGAATTCACAATTAAGTGATGGAATTGAAATTCCTACACCTTGGGAAAAGGCAGATTATGATTCGATGGACTTAAAGTGGCAGGAAGAAAGAAGAATGCTTAATGATAAAATCGCTGAGCTAAAACGCAGCGGGACCTCACCTGAAAAAATTGAAGCTGCTGAAAAAGAATATGCACTTAAAGATAGAGCCCATTCCGACAAAATTGACGCTTACCTCCAAGCCAGTAAATTTTTTGGTAAAGTCGGGGTCTTTGAAGGTGCCGGTTATTCTTCCGAAGGTTTATACCGTTCCATGCTTGATTGTATCATGTTCTCAAAAGGGAATAAGCCGTTCTGCAAAGTATGTCAAAAAGCGATTGAGAAAGTAATTCATCACTATCTAAATTAATATCTTGTCTAGATTTTTGGTTTTTATTTTTTTTTGTTTTAACTAATAATTTAATTGCTTCTTAATAAAAGACCACCTATCTTTTGCTTTCTATTTTGTTCAAATTCAAAATATACTAACCTAATTATTAGTTTTAACAAATACTTTATAAACTTAAGCCTTAGGAGGCTAAATGAAAAAAATATCAACAATCTTTTTTATATCTGTTTTTGCATTTTTATTTTTATCTAAAGCAGATGCACAGCCATTTAAAGTAGGTTTATTCACAGGTTTCGGTATGTCTTCATTTGAAACGTTTACTTTGAATGGTGCATCTCTAACTGAAAGCGCAGGAACTTTCCCGCTTGGTTTACAAGCATATTATTCGATAGATCAATTTAAGTTCGGCTCACTCAACTTTGGCTTAGAATTTAACTATGGTGTAGTTCCATTCTCTTATGAAGTTCAAAACAATCAAGGTCAAAAAATAAATGATACAAAGTATAGTCAGATGGCAATAGCTGCACTTGTGAAGGTTAAATTCTTGAAGAAGTCGATTAGACCTTACGCCCGCTTGGGAGCCGGACTTTATTCAGGAAACTTCAAGCAAGAATGGACTGATGCAGTTAAACAAGCATATCAGCAGCAAACAGGGCAAACAATTCCAGATAAGACAGAATTTGATAGCGGTTTTGGTTTTAACATTGGTGCCGGTGCAGATTATGTTTTGGACACAAAAGGTAAGAGTGCGCTCTTCTTTGAATTCGTATTCCATATTGTAACAAGAACTACTAAAGGTGGAAATCCACCTACAGACATATCAATCGGATTAAATAACTGGGCTGTTCAGGTTGGTTATCAGATAGGATTAGGTAATTAGTAAAACAGTTTCAAACTAAACCCGGTGTTATAGCTATAGCCGGGTTTTTTGTTTTTAAAAAATAAATTACTTTAAAATATTTCTTAATAGAAATCGACACTTATTTTAGTAGTAGGTTATGTGACAAAATATTTTCCATTTTTCACTTTTTCTAAACCTCAACTCAAAGTAAGTAATACTGTCTGTAATGAAATGATTCTCTCCGAAATAAACTACATATTATTGTATTTGATTTTTATCACAGTCTCTTAATAATTTCTAAAGTACTTTAACAGTTGAAATGATTCTTGACAAATATAAATCAATCATTTATCTTATTTTTTTATAACTAATCAAGAAATCATTCCAGAGTTTTTTTAGAGCTTAAATAACTAATTAACTTTTAGGAGGCTGTATGAAAAAAACACTAACTGTCTTATTTCTCTTTGCAATTGCTTTTATTAATTCAACTAAAATAAATGCACAACCATTCAAAGTTGGACTGTTCACCGGTTTTGGAATGTCCTCATTTGAAGATTTTAAAGAAAATGCCGGATTTTTTCCGCTTGGATTAAGAGCGCTTTATTCGTTAGATAAAATGAAGTGGGGTTCAATCAATTTTGGAATCGAATTTAACTACCCAATTATACCTCCTTCCTTCGAACTTAGCGATAATCAAGGCACTAAACTTTATGATCAGAAGATCAAGCAATTCATGATTGGTGCTCTGGCAAAGGTTAATTTTCTGAAAAAGCAATTTAGACCTTACGCAAGATTAGGTGGTGGTATTGTTATGGGGGGGGTAACTCTTACATGGACTGACCAGATTAAGCAAGTTGCTCAGCAACGTCAATTAGTATTACCTGAAGATGGTAGTTTAAGTTCTTCGTTTGGCTTTAATATCGGCGCCGGTACAGATTATGTATTGGATCGCAAAGGGGAAAGTGTGATTTTTATTGAGTTTGTGTTTAATATTGTTTCAAGATCTATCGATGAGGCTGATGCAAAAAATTTAGGAACTTTATTAGGAACTACAATATCAACGGCATCTACTGGTTATAACAACTGGGCTATTCAGTTAGGTTATCAGTTAGGGTTTGGTAAATAAAAAACTATTACTATTTTAAACCCGGTTTTAAATTTCCGGGTTTTTTAATATCTATTTGTAAAATAATCTTATAATATATTTTTGTATTTTTACTACAGTTATTTTTCATTGAGGAGGTTTTATGAAAAAATATTTTTCCTGGTTTATTCTTCTTCTTTTATTGGTACTTGGAAGTAATCAGATTAGTGCTCAAGAGTGGATAGTTGGAGGTAGGATGGGTCTTTCAATTGGAAGCGGAAACGGAAGCACAACTGCGGGTTTACAGATTGGTCCAATGGGGGAGGTTATATTCAATAAAACAATAGCAGTTGGTTCGGATTTTAATATTAACACACAGACCGGAACTCCTATTGAATGGTTTGCATACTTTAAATACTACTTTAATGTAAAAGGATCAAAAATTAAACCTTATGCTAACGGCGGTGTTGGTCTTTGGTTCATGACAGGAGGTCCTTTTTTCGGAATTAGATTTGGCGGCGGGGCGATGTTCCCTATTGCTAAAAATCTTTACATACCGGCGGATCTGCAGATAGGTCCTGTCTTTGCATCTACAAGTTCTCCGGCTAATAATTTTTTTGTACAATCAGTATCGCAGTCTCGCACCTTTTTTTACATAG
>JAENZU010000471.1 GCA_016841125.1 Melioribacter sp.
TCTTCCTGTAAGTTATATCGGTTTCAACAACAACGAATTTGCTGAGATTTTCATGTTCATCTAGTATAGGGGTAAGTGTGGATGAACTCCAATATTCGTTACCATTTTTAGCAATGTTTACTACTTCATAAACTATCGATTTTTTTTCAACCCTGGATTTAGCAAGAATATCTTTTATGTCACTTTTAAAACTAACTTCTTCAAGAGTTTTACCTCTTTCCGATTTTAATTGACTTAACGTGTAGCCCGTACTTCTGGTGGCACAATCGTTCTGCCAAATAATTTCCCCGTCAGCTTCAGCAATATAAATTGAGTTATCCGTTTCTCTTGCAACAATCGATAATTTTTCAAGCTCGTTATTAGTTCTTTCCAGCTCATCAATAAATCTTTCGAGATCATTATTAGTTGTTTCGAGTTTCGCATTTATCAGTTCAACCTTCTCTTTTTCTTCGGATAACTCACGCGTGCGTAAACTTACCTGCTCTTCTAATTTCATTTTTTGATGCTGCAGGGTTCTGGTACGGAACGCAACAAAGGAGAAAATGACCCCAACTAATCCAACTGCCAGCAAAAACGCAAACCACCACTGACTCCAAAATGGTTTAAGAATCATGAAACTGTATTGTGTCGGTTTGGAATTCCAAATGCCGTCGTTATTGCTTGCAATTACTTCAAAGGTATATTCACCTGGAGAAAGATTAGTATAGGTTGCATGATTATTTTTTAAAGGAGGCGACCAATCTTCATCCACTCCGATCATTCTGTATTTATATTTAACTTTAGACGGGTCACTGAAACTAAGTCCAATAAAATCAAAAGTAAGATGATTCTGAGAATAAGGAAGTTCTAAATTTACCGGCATATTTGTGATAGCATTTACACTATCCGAGTAATCCTCAAAATCTTGATTAATATAGAATAGTTTCAGTCCGGTAAAATGAGTAGCCGGCTCAACTTTATTGATTTCATCATAACCTGCAGAAGGATCATATTTTGTAGCCCCCTTATTGGTACCAAACCAAATATTGCCTTCAGAATCTTTATAAATTGCGTTTTGATTACATTCTATTCCTACGAAACCATCATTCTTATCGTAATTTCGGAAATATACATTGCCGTTGCGGTAGTAATCATCAACCCGGAATTTACTGGCTCCCCTGATAGTTCCAAGCCAAAGATGCCCATTATCATATAATATTGAGGCAATATTATCATTAATTAATCCATTCTCAGAAGAGAAATTTTTAAATTCATTTAACACCGGGTCATACATTATCAATCCTCTTCCCCAATGTCCGAACCAATAATTTCCTCTTTGGTCTTGAGTCATGCACCAAACTTTATTATCGTCAAAAGGCGCCGGAAAGTTAAAAGAGGTAACAGAATCATCTTTAAAGATTTTTACTCCATTGTACTGAGTACAAACCCAAATAGTGTTTTTTGAATCTTCGAAAATGTGGAATACTCCGGTTATTACATCATTATCATTAAGTGCATAATTATTAAACTTTCCGTTTGAGAGAATACTTAGACCATTCAGAGTAGCTACCCAAAGCCGCTCATTGGTGTCATTTAAAAGATATACAACCTCATCATTTATTAAGCCTGCTTTTTCAGTGAAATTTTCAAATGCTCCTTTTGAATATTTTGAGAGTCCCTGAAATGTAGCAGCCCAAATATTATTTTTGTTATCGGTAATTACTGAGTAAACCGTATTACTGGGTAAGCCGTTTTTATCGAGAAGAATAGAAAAACTATTGTTTTGATATTTATTCAATCCGTCTGATGTAGCAAACCACAAATTATTTTGGTCATCTTCTGTGATTGACCAGACGATATTATTTGAAAGGCCACCTTCTGCAGTCAGGTGTGTAAAATTGGTACCAGTAATTCTGTAAACACCGTCTCCGTCAGTCGTTATCCAAATATTTTTTTCTAAATCCTCAAAAATATTTAAGACGGAAACACTAAAATTTTGATTATTGTGTTTTAAAGAAACAAATGCGTCTCCTTTTAAATAGAATAAATTTTCGATACAGCCAACCCACATTATGCCTTTATGATCTTGATAAATATAATCCACATACTCAGTTTCAATTCCGTCTTTTTCGCCAAAAGTTTCAATTTTAGATTCATTAAATTTGGTTATACCCGATGGATGTGTAAACCACATATTTCCGTCTTTGTCTTCTAAAATTTTAGTTGTATAATTTTCCAAAAGTCCGTCTCGGGTTGATAGCAATTTAAATTTACCCTTTTCTGAAAAATTTATACCATCCGGAGTAGCAATCCAAACTTTACCGCCACTATCAACAAAAACATCAAAAATCCGATTTGAAATTAAGCCATCATTGGCAGTAATGGATTGAAAATCAGAGCCGTCAAATTTGATTAAACCATTTCTATCGTCAGCAAACCAAAGAATTGAATTTAAATCCCTAAAAATATTATTAACACGCGTAAAAAGCTTACCGGCGGGAAAAGTAGTAAATTTTAGTCCGTCGAATTTGCTCACTCCATTTTGAGTGCCGAACCACATATTTCCCTCAATATCCTGCTCAATAGAAGTGACAACAAAATCAGTGAGTCCATCCAATGGAGTAAATGTTTGGAATGTTTGTCCGTCGAAACGGGAAACTCCTCCTCCATTTGTACCGAACCAGATCAATCCGTTATTATCTTGAAAACCGCAAATCACTTGTGAATGAGGCAGACCGTCTTCAATAGAATAATTCTTGATCGAAAACTCCTGTGCAGAAATCTCAATGAAAAATAGAACAATTGCTATTGATAAGACAAGTAGTGAGGATTTCATTTAACGTCCAATTTATTTATAAAGAAAGATAGAAACGGGACGAACATTATATTTTTAGTAATCATTATTAACTCAGCTTTAAAATATTCTTTTACAACTTAAAATCAAAATACTAAATACCTTAGAACGCATGCAATATTTTTTTCTTAAGTTACATCGCTTAAACAATTATATATTAACAACTTAAATAGAATCGGAAAAATTTTTGTCAACATTTTTTTACTTTTTTGCATTCCTTTGATCGACACTTCAGTAAAATAATTTTCTTCGAAAACAATCTAAAATTGCAATATTTTAACAAATTTTATTGGGAAAAGCGGATTGGCACGTCAAGTGCAAAGCTATTGTCAAAGAAAAGGAGAACACAATGAAACTGACATCGACAATATTAAAAGCACTTGTATCACTTACAATAATCGCATCGTTCTTTTTAACATCATGTTCAGATCTTCCGGTTGAAAATGAAATCATAAATGCAGAATCATCACATCAATGGATAAAATTACCTGCTAAATCAAGTCTTTCAGTAGAAACTATTTTAAGCACAAGCAAAATGATTGACGG
>JAENZU010000472.1 GCA_016841125.1 Melioribacter sp.
ATAAAGGGCACAAGAATTATTGAATATAGTGGAGACCAATATGCATTTACAGCCGAATGAAAATCCCCCGCAGCGTAACTTTCGGCAATTGAAATATACGATATTGTATCAACGCTAAAAAAATATTTATTCGATGGAAAAAGAAGCAGCCAAACAACAGCAAAGAGAATAATAAATAATAAAAAGGATTTTGTTTTTGCCCCGAAATTTCTGCCTAACATTAATTATACTCTTTTAATTAGATGGCCTGATATTACAATACTCACAAATTGAATTCCAAATATTCCAAGCGAAATAATAAGCAGCGTTTCTTTTGAAAGATCAATATTAGAGAAATTGTTCAGCCCCCAATAAATAAATAAGCCGATAAAAAAAGATAGCGATAAGACCGAAATTATGAGTGAATACCAAAAAAGTTTATCCTCGGAGAGATTAATTATTTTTTGATACAGGTATATTTTTTCATTCAGCTTAACTGATAAGCCCAACCCGATACCGAATAGAGTTATACCGAACACTCCCATTAAGAGCATCAGCAGCATTGTGTGAATCCCGAATATAGAGAATAATGCAATTTTTATAGGACCGAATAGTGCGCCGATTATTAATACTACTAAACTTATAATTGTAAAAATGAGTCCCGATTTATAAAAGAAATTTGGACCTTCAGAGAAAATATAAAGAAGATGCCGCATTCCATCCCGCCATGTTTTTAAATGTGGTATCCGGTTACCGCTATCTTTATTTAATGAGATTGGTACATGAGAAATTATAGCATCATTCTTTAGCGCCTTAACAAGCATCTCGGATGCAAATTCCATTCCCGGACTTTTAATTCCCCATTTTAAAAATGATTCCTTTTTAATACATCGGAAACCCGAATTACAATCGGCAATTTTATTGCTTTTATTTGCAAAAAAAGAATTGATAAAAAAATTCAAAATTGGAGTTCCAAGATACCGATGTAAAAAAGGCATTGCTTTATGTTCAATTTTACCGTCGAGTCTTGAACCTACAACAAGTTCGAAACCTTTAATAATTTCATTGTAAAGTTTAGGCGCTTCGGAAAAATCATAAGTATTATCTGCATCGGCATAAATCAAATATTTACCCCTCGCGTTCATAAATCCATTTATAAGAGCCGCACCGTAACCTCTCTCATCACAATGAAATACTTTTGCACCATATTCTTCGGCAATTTTAACGGAGTTATCGGTGCTTCCGTTATCGGAAACAATAATTTCAGTTTGAATGCCTGTAAACGAATTCTCAATTGTATCATTTATAGTTTTCAGAACTAAGGGAAGGGTTTCTTCTTCATTTAAACAAGGTATTACAAAGGACAAATCAATAGAATTATTAATCATCAGAATTTCCGGAATTTTCGAAAAAGAATAAACGTTATTTTAATTTAGCCATTTTATAAATGTCAGTGATAACTTCAGTACCATTTTTATAGATTACTCGATAGAAATATACTCCATTTGCGATAAGATCACCATCCTCGTCTCTGCCGTCCCAATGATAATTATTAAATCCGAATTTAAGAGATGACGGGGGTATATCAATTTCCTTTATTAATCTGCCGGCAATAGTATATACTTTCACTTTTAATTCATCGGGCATCACAGAACCGGTAATATTAAAAGTAAAATAAGTGTTTTCGGTAAATGGGTTTGGATAATTATAAACATCGAGAATTTCATTTTCGGTGTTCACAAAAAAACTAATCCTAAAAGAAGTGGAGTCAAAATAATTGCCTGAGGCATCCTTAGCCAGCACTTCCATTATATGTCTGCCGTTTGGTAATTCCGGATTCCAAGCTATAGTTGCTTTTGAATTTGGATACGGAGTGTATGTATACTGCAATGTATCATTTTTAAATGATTTAACTTCATTATCTAAATAAATAAAGAAGTATGAAGTATCTATCGGCAGCGGACTATTGTCCGAAAGCGTCATAAGAATTTCGGGTTTGGATGAAATGATATCTCCATTTAAAATTTCTTCACCATCGAAAACTACTTCAAAAGCAGGTCTTAAAGAATCCCGCGCAACAAAAAACGAATCTAATGCGAGGTTGTTGAAAGAGTAGTATTCATCAGTTGGATATTCCAACTCTACATTAACAGTATTGAAAAATAATAGAGGCGAAGTATCTATTATATAAGAAGCTATAACTGTTGAATCGGGTTTTACATTGATATACGTTTGGTAAAGTGGAGTTTCCGCATTTCCTAAATAAAAGGTTAATTTAACACTGTCCGCAATAGCATACCCGATATTCCTTGTAGAGAAATTCATTTGAATTGGAAACCCCTGCATCAATGAGTCGGGGGTGAAACTAAAATCTTTATTCGTAATAATGAGTTCCGGTAAAGAAGTGTATTTTACTTGAAGCTTACTAAATTTTACAGGTTCGGTAATACCTCCGGTCGAATCAGAGAATTCCATATATAAACGAATATATTGGTAGTCATCGGATGAAACGGAACTCAATGAAAAATGCTGATCCGGATTAACAAAAAGTGTGTCCCATTGTTTGGTCGATCTATTAAGTCCTTTCAAATAGGTGAAAGTAGTTCCGGTATAACCATCTGATAACAAATCATAATTTATGTAATCCCATTTCGTTGACGGACCTATTACCGGCGATCTGACATACCCTTCCTCCTCTTTATAATTACCGACAAAAGTTCGGAATTGCGGCGTGAACCCGCTCCGGGCAATTGAGGTATATACCAGATCATGCTCTTTGTCGTAACACCAACCGTGATATCCTTGATAGCCCTGACTAAGTGAATTGGTGGCCCATTCTTCTTCAAAGAAACCATCGGATAACCTAATTCTGCGCATGTAACCGAAACTAAAACTTTCTGCAGGATAGATATAATTTTCAGCTACAAAAAATCCGCTGAAAGCAGAGCCCCAACTAGTGGAGGAAGTTAGAAGATCATCCCCTACCCGTTCCCAATTATTTGACGGATCGAATTTCCGGATTAAAAATCTATTTATACCGGTGGAATCCTTAAAGGCTAAATTATAAACAAATTCACCATCTGAAATAATGTATTGAGATCCGGTAATTACTTTACCGGAACTGTTATCCAGCATTCCCGAAGGAATATGAAGGTTCTCGGAAATACCGGTGAGAGGATCAACTTTTACGAGGTTATAAGCATCTCCTGTGGCAACATAAATGTATCCGTCATGATAAAATATTGAATTCCATATCTGTGTACGGAAATTCGGAATCGAGTCGTATTGAACACCTTTAACCGTTCCATTAAAACCTGTACCAATCTTATAAATTGCACTTGGCTGTATATTATTATAATAGGTTTTATTTGCCATGTAAAGATATTTACC
>JAENZU010000473.1 GCA_016841125.1 Melioribacter sp.
CAAAAATTATTGCAGTCTGTCCCGCATTTAGTAAAGAGACATTAAGTATCGATGAAATAACGGAATTAAACAGGTTAAACTTGAATACTTTTTTTATTTTGGGTGAAAAAGACAGATTAATTAATCGTCAATTGGAGCTAAGTCAATTTCTAAGTTTAAATAACCTAAGAATTGATCTGATAAAACTAGGAAACTCAGGGCACGAATACCCCGGCAATTTTGGAGAAATTTTAGATCGAAAAATAATTGAGTGAATAAACATGGCACTTACATTATTCTATACTGGATTGCTTATTTTTACAAAAGTTTTTTCAGTCTCTTCTGACGTGTTATTATTTTCGATGGGAACACAAGCAACAAATTCAACGGTGATAAGAACTGATGAGGGATTAGTAGTTATAGACACAAATGAATCGCCAGCGGCAGCTGAAGAAATTTTAAAGTATACTAAACGAAAGTGGATAAACAAGAGTGTAAAATATGTGATCAACACGCATCATCATTTCGATCATGTGCAGGGTAATCAAGTATTTCCTAAAGCTAAAATAGTAGCTCACAAAAATTGTCCGCAACAAATGATCGCAGCAGCTGATCCGAAAAATAAAGTGATTTATACTGAGCCCAAAAACAGTTCCTCGATTCCGCCGCCGCCTCCGGCAAAAACTTTATATACAGACACACCCGGATATAAATTAACTTTACCGAATATTTTTGTTGAAGATGAGTATAATTTTAATCTTGGAGAAAAGAGCTTCACCATTTATTACTTTGGAGCCTCCCATACAGATAATGATCTGTTAATCGTAATCCCCGATGAAGGTTTACTTTTTGTCGGGGATCTTTTTTATAAAAAGTTGCTGCCTCATTTTTCGGAAAGTTATAAACCTGATGTTAATAGATGGAAAAGTATAGTTTCAAAAATAGTTGAGAGATTCCCAAGCTTGCATACTGTAATTTCGGGACACGGCGAACCTTTTACGCTTGAACTATTCCGTAAACAATTTGAATATTTAATCTCACTTTTTGATGAAACGAAAAATATGAAGGAACTTGGGTTTACTGATAAAGAGATTTTAGATTCATTAAGTTTGGAAAGGAGATTTGGTGATTTGCAATATTTAGATGTGAAAAGCAGCAGCGGAGGCAGTCTGCACAAGGGCAATATTAAAAGTGTACTGGAATTGATTAAATGAAAAATTTACTTATAGTTTTAATTATTTTGATCACTTTTAAATCACCGGCACAAAATCCAGGCTGCACGGCATTTTCTGTAAATACAAAAATGGGTACGGTGCTTTGCAAAAATTTCGATTGGGAAATTCCGGATGGGTATTTGATTTTTAATCCTTCCAAAGTTAAGCGCGAATATTCTGATCTGCATAGCGATTCTTCAAAATGGATTTCAAAATATTCCAATATTACATTCAATCATTTTGGATACGGTTTTCCGTTAGGCGGCATAAACGAAAAAGGACTTGCAATAGAAGAGTTATCTACAATCCCAGTAAGCCAATTAGAAATTTCAGGTAAACCATTAAATGAATTTAGCTTCATTCAATATCTTTTAGATAACTGTAAAAATATGAACGAAGTTAGATCGGCGGCGAAAAATGTTTTCATAGAAACTATGTTGTTTCCAATTCATTATATTGCTGCTGATAGGGAAGGGAACTCTGCTGTTATTGGGTTATCGCAAATTGGATTGAAAATATTCGAGTCCCAAAATAATTTTCAAGTGATATCAAATAATCTACTCGATGAGTCAAAAAAATATTTAAAGCGATTTACGGGGTTTGGCGGAGAGCTTGAAATAACAAACAGTGCCGGATCGAACGATAGATATGTGACTGTTTCAAACCTTCTGCATAAAAGTGAAATAATAGATTTAAACGTATTAGATTGCTTCGCATTTCTTGATTCTGTAAAACAACACGATACACAATGGCAGATCGTATATGACTGCAGTACGCTTGCTGTTAATTTTCGAATTAGAGATTTTGATATAATCCGGCAATTTAAAATTCATGAAATCAACCAGCTGAAAAAAGTATCTTACATTAATTTGTTTGACCCTGAAGAAAGTCTTAAAGTGTTGAGCAAAGAGGAAAATGAATCTTTGCTTGATGAAGTAATATTTGAATATAAAAAAATACTTAATGTTAAGAACTCAATGATGAATGTTCTAGGACGGATAAAAGAAGTCTCATCCAAAATGATAGAAAAAAATTGAATAAAAAATTGAGTGCCATTGTTAGAATCTAAACTTAAAAATATTTTCAGTTTTTTGACTTGCCGCTAAACCTCAATAATAGTATCAGAATAAAGATGGAGATACCGGTAAATACAGTGTAGATAAGCCAGATCCGCATTTCAGATTGGGTATCATTATTAAAACCGATATAAACATTGCCGGATAAGAAAATTGAAACCGGAAGCCAAAAAATTGTGAGTATCAGCAAAATGTATTTCTGAAGCCTGAAACGTTCTTTACTGCCAGGCATATAAAAAGTAAATAATGAAGCTGAGATAAATCCGATTGCGGTTATCAAATTCCCGAGCGGAATTCCGAACAAAATATTGATGGGTATCATCAATTGCTCGGGGATAAAAATATATGAAACAATTACTAAAATACAAATCAGCAACAGCAGAGCACCGGTCCAAATGTTTTGATCTTCCTTTCCCATCACTCCACCAATTATTGTATTTTATTGATAATTAACAAACTGAACCGGGAAATCGTAATCGGCATCTTTAACTGCCTGAATTACAGTTTGAAGCTCATCTTTTTTAGGCCCTTGAACCCTAACTTTCTCATCCATAATTTGCGCTGATACTTTAAGCTTGAGGTCCTTTATCAGTTTAGTTATCAGCTTTGCGTTATCCTTCGATATGCCGCTCTGCAAATTTAATTTCTGTTTAAGTCTTCCATTCGCTGCCGGTTCAGGTTCTTCGGTTTTAATAGACTTGACCGATAGTCCACGTTTGATAAACCTGTTAAGAAGAATATCGATTGCCTGTTTGCGTGAGTAATCATCTTTAGTGTTAAGATTTAGAACCTTATCTTTTTTGTTCAATTCAAATTCAGTTTTGGATTCTTTCAAATCGTACCGTTGATTGATCTCTTTGATTGCCTGGTTAAGAGCATTGTCAACTTCCTGCATATCAATTTCAGAAACGATGTCGAACGATGAATTTTTTGCCATTATATTTCCTTCAAAATATTGTTAAACATTTATTTATCAATATAATATTTTAATGGGGCTAAGAAAACTTATGATAATTTAATTCTTCGGAAATTAAAATTGGGTGAGTCTGCTTATTCAAACCCAAATATCATTTTCGGCTGTAAGCGGACTATAGGT
>JAENZU010000474.1 GCA_016841125.1 Melioribacter sp.
AAGTAGTGCTTCCAGCCCGTCTTATCGAAAAATATCAGAAAGAAATTATGCCTAAATTGGTAGAAAAATTTTCTTACAAGAATAAGATGGAAGTACCCAAGTTAGAAAAGATTGTTGTTAACATGGGTGTCGGCGGAGCCGTTCAGGATACGAAAATGCTTGATGAGTCTGTTAAAGATCTCGAAACTATTACCGGTCAAAAAGTTAGCGTTCGTACTTCAAACAAATCTATTTCGAATTTCAAACTTCGTGAAGGGATGAAAATAGGTGCTAAAGTTACATTACGCAGAAACCGCATGTACGAATTTTTAGACAGATTGATTTCTGTTGCGCTTCCGCGCGTTAGAGACTTTAGAGGAATTTCGGATAAATCTTTTGACGGCAGAGGTAATTATACTCTCGGTATTAAAGAGCACATTATCTTTCCTGAAATAAATGTAGATAAAGTTTCGCGCGTAATGGGAATGGATGTCACTTTTGTAACTACGGCAAATACAGATTCCGAAGCTTTCGAATTACTCAGTGCGTTTGGTGTTCCTTTTAGAAAAAAAGAAATTAATTAAAGGATTAAACAAGGTTTATAATGGCACGTAAAAGTTCAATTGCTAGACAAGAAAAAAGAATAAAATTAGTTGAGAAGTATGCTAAGTTGCGTAAAGAACTAAAAGAGAATGGCGATTACGAAGCACTTCAAAAACTTCCTAAAAACTCTTCGCCGGTTCGTTTGAACAATAGATGTATGTTTACCGGAAGAGTTAGAGGATACTATAGAAAATTTGGTGTTTCCCGTTTAGTTTTTAGGGAGATGGCACTCAAGGGTGAAATTCCCGGAATTAAAAAAGCTAGTTGGTAATTATTTTATTAGGAGAATTATAAATGTCAGTTACTGATCCGATTGCTGATTTTTTAACTGCTATAAGAAACGCTGTTAGAGCGAAAAAGAAATATGTAGAAATACCTTCTTCAAGTATGAAGGTGAGCATAGCAGAAATTTTAAAGCAGAATAATTATATCCGGGATTTTAACGTTATCGAGGATGACAAACAGAACATTGTTCGTATTCATTTAAAATATATAAATGATGTTCCCTCAATTAACGGACTTAAAAAAATCAGCACACCCGGCTTGAGAGAATATGTAAATAAAGATCAAATTCCCAGAGTATTAAACGGTTTGGGAACAGCAATTATCTCAACATCAAAAGGATTGCTTAGCGATAAGCAGGCTAAAAGAGAAGAAATTGGCGGCGAAGTTGTCTGCTACATTTGGTAAAAATTTTAATGGAGTTCAGTTGTGTCTAGAATAGGTAAAAAACCAGTTGATATCAAAGGTTTGAAGGTTTCCTTGACCGAAAATAAAGTTAAAATAAAGGGAAAATTAGGTGAGCTCGAAAAAGTACTTCATCCTAATAATTCTTACAAAGTTGTTGATGACGAACTTATTGTAACAAGACCAAATGAATCGAAAGAGAGCAAGTCTTTGCATGGTTTATCCCGCGCTTTAATCGATAATATGGTTATTGGTGTAACTGAAGGCTTTACAAAAACTTTAGATATTGTTGGCGTTGGTTATAAAGCTGAATTGAAAGGTAAAAGTATTCTTTTGAACCTTGGATATTCGCACCCAATTTATTTTATGCCGCCTGAAGAAATAACACTTGAATGTGCAACACCAACGCAGATTAAAATTACCGGCATCGATAAAGAATTGGTTGGTTTAGTAGCAGCAAAAATTAGATCATTCCGTAAACCTGAACCTTACAAAGGTAAAGGCATTAAGTATTCGAATGAAGTAATTGTTAAGAAAGCTGGAAAGACAGCAGGAAAATAATTTAGAGTAGGAGTTTATTAAGAGATGTTTCTTAAGGATACAACACGCAGAACTCGTAAAAAAGTTAGAATCAGAAAGAAGATAAACGGTACCGCCGAAAGACCAAGAATTTCGGTATTCAGAAGTCTTAATCAGGTCTATGTTCAGATGGTAGATGATACTACAGGTAAAACACTTGTAGCTGCTTCTTCGCTTTCAAAAGAAATTCAGGATGATTTAAAGAAAGCAAAAAGCAAAACCGAAAAGAGTCTTTTAGTCGGCACTCTTCTCGCAAAAAAAGCTACAGATGCCGGTATTACTACAGGAGTATTTGATAGAGCCGGTTATAGATTTCACGGAAGAATTAAAGCTGTTGCCGATGGCGTTCGTAAAGGCGGTTTGAAAGTTTAATTGTCAATTGCCGGATCGTCTAATGGTAGGACAGCGGCCTTTGGAGCCGTATGTGGAGGTTCGACTCCTCCTCCGGCAGCCAAGTTTAAGAAATAAATATTTGAAATTTAGGAGATGAAATTGAGAAATAAGAAAGTTTCCGGACTTGATAATCTTAAAGAGAAAATTGTCCACATCAATCGTGTTGCTAAAGTTGTTAAAGGCGGTAGAAGATTCAGTTTTAACGCTATAGTTGTTGTTGGGGATGGAAATGGTCATGTTGGTGTTGGTCTTGGTAAAGCAAATGAAGTTACCGATGCAATATCAAAAGGTATTGACGACGCTAAGAAAAACGTTTACCGTGTGCCGGTTGTTAAAGGAACACTTCCTCATAAGATTATTGGAAAATATGGTGCTGGTAAAGTATTATTGAAACCAGCATCTCCCGGTACAGGTCTCATCGCAGGCGGCGGTGTGCGTGCAGTATTGGAATTGGCCGGTGTGCAGGATGTTCTCACAAAATCTCTTGGTTCCAGCAATCCGCATAATCAAGTAAAAGCAACTATGAATGGATTGTTAAGTTTGATTGATGCCAGAAATATGGCTAGCAAACGTGGAATAACCGTACATGATGTGTTTAACTCCTAACCGAGGAAAAAATGGCTAAGAAATTAAAAATTACACAAACTAGAAGTATTATTGATAGACCGGTTCGGCAGAAAAGAACCATTAAAGCTTTAGGTCTCGGAAGACCTAACTATTCAAAAATGCACAACGATACCCCTCAAATTAGAGGTATGGTAAAAAAAGTAGCGCATCTAGTTAAAATGGAAGAAATTGAAGATTAAGGTGGAATACATGGATATCTTAAGTAATTTAAAATATGCCCCCGGGTCCATTAAAAAGCGAAAAAGAGTAGGTCGCGGCGAAGGCTCCGGTCACGGCGGACAAGCAACCAGAGGTATGAACGGACAGAAATCACGTTCTGGTTCCAAATATAGAGCTTGGTTTGAAGGCGGTCAGATGCCTCTTCAGAGAAGAGTGCCTGGACGCGGGTTTAATAATATTTTTAGAATTGATTACCAGGTTGTAAATTTAGAAACTTTGCAAAGATTAGCCGATAACAAGAAATTTGAAGACTGAAACGTCAATTCAGCCGCGCTTT
>JAENZU010000475.1 GCA_016841125.1 Melioribacter sp.
AATAAAGTTATTTCTATTCTTGACGAAGAAGCCCACCGTATTAGAAAAGCTTATGTAAATAGACTGTTCTATTCAACGGCGGTATCGCAAAACGGATTTATTGATGCAGTGCTTATTTTATCCGCAAGTGTTAATCTTGTTAAAAATATTTTTATAATTTATCACGGCAGAGTTTCAAACCGTGATCTTTGGGAGATTGCTAAAAGAGTTTATTTGAATGTTGCAATCGGCGGATCGGAAAGTGTGGCTTACGCGACAGAAGAAATCTATTCGAAACTTGCAACCGAAAGCATGAGAAGTATTCCTTTTGCCGATAAGATACTTGGATCTGTAACAGATGGATTTGTTAATGCAATGCTGTTAACACGTATTTCTATCATAACGGAAAATTATTGTAAGATGATTTATATCTCTTCGGATAGGCAATTATATCCCACTATCAGTGCCGTTCATCAAACTACAAAACACTTAGTTTCGGAAGTAATGGACAGATTGAAAAAAATGATTTTTATTGAGTCGGCAAAAAAAGGGAGCGATGCTTTAACAAAAGGGTTTAACTACATTTTCGATCCGGTTAAAGATTTTGTAGGCGATAAATTCGGTTGGAAATAAAAGCCGGAATTCACCGGCATAAATCAAATCATTTCACTCAATAATTCAGGTCTCGGCTGAGGGATAACCACCTTATTTACCAACATACCTTTATCTGCAATAACTAATGCCCCGGAATCTACAGCGCTTCTGACGGCGGCAACCTCACCGGTTAATGTACAAAACGCTTTTCCTCCCAAAGCCATAGCGAGCCTTATTTCAATGAGTCTAACATTAGAGGCTTTAACCGCAGCATCGGCACCTTCTATCAAAGAAGCCACAGAAAATGCTTCTAATATTCCAAGGGCTTCCAGATTTGTCGTGCCGGAGTGACCGGATAGTGCAGGAAAAATATCGGCATGAACATTCGGAATTACGAATGTATCAATTACTGCAAAATCCAAATTATTTGCTGCGGCATCAACCGCAGATTGAACGGCAGCAACATCACCGCCAATTAGTACCATATATTTACCCGAACAAATTGTGCGGGATAAAACCAATTCAACATCGGAAGTTTTAAGCATAATATCGGCTGCTTCCATTCCGGCTGCAATACTGGTCAATTCTATCAATCCTATTGAATTCATTTCCATTCAGCAATCCCTTTCAATTTGATGATATTCTAATAAATTCTTCAGAGACGTGAGTAACTTTTCCGTCAATTGAAGCATGTATATTTGAACCAAGACTTCCTTCCTCAATTCGACCTATCAACTCACCTTTTTTTACCGCTGAGCCAATTTCAACAATAGCTTTTGCGCTAACGCCCGCATGTTGTTTCAATAAGATTTTAACTTGTGTTGGGTTTGGCTGATCTTTAGTGAATGGTGTTGAGGAATCATATTTTAAAACATCCATTCGCTTCATAAGTTGTTTAAGCGGAACACGTCTTCCCTCTTTTATTGGGTGAATCTTTACAGGTTTAGGCTGCTCATATTTAATTCCCATTTCTTTGAGTTCGCCCTTACTTTGTACGCAAGCTTCTCGCGGGTAAAGATCTTCAGGGCAAGCGTAGAGGGAACAAAGTCCGCATGCACAGCAAAGGTCTGCATATTGATTCCACAATTCTTTACCGCTTTTAGAAAATACTAAACTTCTCATAACTTTGTGCGGCTGTACATCGTAACCTAACAAATATCGGGGGCAGAATTCAGTGCAATAAGTACATTGATCGCAGGCAGATTTCCCGATCCGGTTCATCTCCTTCGGCTCTCTGTTCATTCTGCTAACTAAGTAATGGTCCTTTGGCAGAATTATAATTCCGGCAGTGGTTTTTGTAACGCACTCAGAATCATCAAAAGTCAATTTTCCCATTAGAAGTCCGCTGATAAAAATTGCATATTCACTAACGGCAGTTCCGCCGGCAAATTTTATCAGGTCAGAAAATGAAGTGCCAACTGGTGCAAAAAATGTTCGCGGGTTTTTAACAAGTCCTGCAACACAAACAAATTTTTCTGTAACAGGAACTCCCTTTTCTGCATTGGAAATATTATAAAATGTTTCAACATTATTAACAACACACCCAACATCGAGAGGTATTCCGTGAGAGGGCATTAATCTTTTTGTGGCAGCATAGACTAATTCATATTCATCACCGGAAGGATAAAAATCACCAAGAAAACACATCTCAATATTACCATTGGAAATTCGGGCTTCGATCGCGTCAATAGCTTCAGCGTTTTTAGATTTAATACCGAAGTAACCCTTGTGTGCATTAGTACTTTCCATCATCAATTCCATCCCGTGCAGAATTTCATCAGGAAAGTTTTTCATTATTTCTACATCTTTATGCAGAAGCGGTTCGCACTCTGCTCCATTTGCTAAAACAAATTCAACATTAGATTTGGCTTTTACATGAGTAGGAAAACCGGCACCGCCTGCACCGACCACTCCGGCATCTAGAATTTTATCAGCGAGAGGCATTCTCATCCTTTCGTTTAATTACGACAATTGTTTTATCATCTTGATATTTACTGTTGTTAGTTGAGAATTTATAAACGTCATCCAGGATTGCATAAACTATTTCTTTCGGTGTTTTATCATAATTATTTTTTATCACTTTTATCAGTCTGTCTTCTTCGTAAAATTCAAATTTGTCATTTGCGGCTTCCACTATTCCATCACTATAAATTACTAGTACATCTCCGGAACTGAAATTAATGCTGTCCGTATCATATTTTGAAAGCGGCGCCGGCCCAAGAAGCGGACCTGTCGGTTCAAGATAAGAAATTTTTCTTTTCTTTTTACTGTAAAAAATCGGAGGGTTATGACCGGCGTTGCCGTAAAGAAACAGTCCCTTGTGATCGGTTGAAATTTCACCGTAAAATAAAGTACAGAATTTATCATCGGCAAATATTTTATTAACAAGCTCATTCATTCTGTTCATCAGCGGAGAAATTTTAATTTGGAACGTGCTTGCCATTCTTACCGCACCTGAAATATACATAGCTTCTGCCGCTGCACTTAAACCTTTAGAGGCAGCATCACCTACAACAATTCCCAATCGCTGCTCATCATCGCCAATTTTCAAATAATCGAAAAAATCTCCACCAATAATTTGCGCCGGATCTGTAACTCCAAAAAGATCATAATTATAAAAATGATATTCATGTTCGGGAAGAATACTCTTCTGCAGTTGCTTTGCTCTATCAATATCTTCAATTAAATTCTTGCGTGATGCCGATGCTCTTCTTTCCAATATTTTGCTGGTAAGCACGGTAGCAACTACATTTAAAGTATAACGCAATTCATCATTTATTT
>JAENZU010000476.1 GCA_016841125.1 Melioribacter sp.
TAGTCACGCCAATACTCCCAATTTTATTAAGGAATGGGAATAATATAATAAATTTTGGAATATTTTGATGTTTAAATCTAATGAGACTGTTCTAATCAGCTATTCCTATTTGCCGATATAAGGAAAAGTATTTTGGTGAAGTGATAACGGGTAAACGCAAAACGTAAAAAGAAAAGTCAAGAAATTAACTCGCCAAAATGATGGCGGACAAGCCGCAAGAAAGCTAAGAGGAGCTACTGCAATCGATTAATAATTTAAGCATGAAACTTCTACGAAGTTTTTCCTCTTTTTCAATTACGTTCCTACAATAATGGAACTCCTAACGGAGTTCGAATAATTTTAGTTTTTCAACCCCATCGGGGTTGTATTATTGTAGAATATTTTATTGAATAACGATAAAGCTCCGTAGGTGCTTCATTATTCATTAATATTCCTGCAATTTTAATCCCAAATTTGTCATCCCGACAGCTGTCGGGATGACAAATCGACTAATATTTTCTAAGGTTTACACGCCTATGGTGTGGCTTGAACTTAATTTGAACGTAAGAAAATCTTTAACGCCCAAGAAAATCTAAGTCGGGATTAAATACTTATTATTTAACAAGTTACGTTACTATTGTGTTATTAATAAATTTTCCTAATTGATAATCTGGGTAAAAAAACCGGAGAGTAATTTCTCCGGTTTTCATAATAAGAAAACTACTGATTATTTAAGAAGTGTCATCTTCTTAGATATAGTTTGTGTCCCGGATTTAATAGTATAAATATAAGTTCCGGAAGCTAAACCTTTTGCATCGAAGGCGGCTTTGTATGCGCCGGTATTAAATTCTTTACCGTCAATAAGTGTCGTTATCAATTCACCTGTAATTGAATAAATTGACAAGGTAACATTCGATGGTTCAACAACGCTGAATTCAATTGTTGTTGTCGGGTTGAACGGGTTCGGATAGTTTTGATTCAATGAGAATTCTTCCGGTGTAACATTCGGTATTTCTTCAACACCTGTAATTACAGGAAGACTTTCCGAGTAAACCCATTTTTCAACAGTCCAGCCATAGTAAGATTGACTATAGACATTGTAGTTCTCGTCAATATCGAGATAATAAGTCGAAGCATAACCCGAAGCTATACCAATCTGACTAGGTCTGCCGTTATAAGAGCCTGTTACGTCAAAGTTCCATTGAGCGACATCAATAGTATCTAAAATGGCTCCGGTTTCAGGATGCACTGCATACATTCTTGCGTATTCGTAACCGGCGCCAAGTTGGAAATTAACATCGCATGCAACGAACAAGATATTTTTATCATTCATGTAATTCATTCCCCAAGGACCAGGAACTAAAGTATCACCGGTTAGTGAATAATATGCGGTATCGGTGAGCAAAAAATCGAAATTATTATCTAATGAATATCCCGCTACCGGATCTCCAACATATCTGTGGATTCTTTTCGAATCATAATTAGAAACATAGAGTGATGTTCCGTCGCTATTGACGGTAACTCCTCTGGCTTCGCCGGCATCGGGTAAAATAATTTCCTGCATGAAAGTAGGGATTGGATGAGCGGCATCGAGCCATGCTGCTTCGTTTGTAGGTGAGTCGATAATCAGCACAGAGCTTTGATCGGCAGTAGTATCGTAACGTGCAAAATAGACTCTGTCCTGCCCGTCGAGATCAATCGCGCGCAATACGTCGTTCTCCGTTCCAAGATCTGAACTTGTGGGAACTCTCAGATCTGTTGTGCCTACACTGTCTGCAGTTAATTCGAAAACAAGAATATTATTTGCCGGATCGTTGTTTGCTACATAAAGTTTTCCATCCGAACCGACAGCGAGGTCATAAGCATCAAACATTTCGATTTGGTCAAAACCGGAAATCCATAAAGAGCGGAATTGCTGAGGGCTGTATTCGTAATTTCCCAGCCTTCCGCTTGTTGAATCCGCATTCCGATATCCCACTAGATAGTAAGAATCAGCACTGCCTCGGTTGACAAGGGCAGCAAATTCATCTTCACTTACAACACCAACTGAAATAGTGTTATAACCGGTCGCATTGGGATTGTCGTCAATGGTTGCATAAGCACAACTCCATGCTCCGTTGAATTCCTGTGCGGTGGATTGGATCATTAAAAATGAAAACATCAGGACTGCTGCAATAAGTAGATTCGTTCTCTTCATAAGCACCTCTAAATTAATGAAAAAGTAAGTGATTGATTTTAATTTGTTTTCTAATTCCTAATTCTAAATTAAAAGATTTCATTTGTCAGTAATAAGTTAGACGATGAAGCTGTAATTATGTTGTTTTCAAAATAAGTTTTATTTCAATATTTTACAAGGTATGAAATTTATTGCTGATGCGGGTACATATAAGTTTATTTTAAAAATGGCGCTTCCGGCTATAACCGGGCTTTCCACACAGATGATTGTATCATTAGTAGATACAGCAATGGTGGGAAGATTACCAAACGCTGAATATTCTTTAGCCGCAATGGGATTAGGTGTTTTGGCTACCTGGGCTCTGATCAGTTTTTTTTCAAGTTTGGCAACCGGTACTCATGTGCTAACCGCAAGAAGATTTGGAGAAAAAGAATATTCAGCAATTGGGGATGTGCTGAATACTTCTTTAATTATTGCCTTATCTATTGGTACATTTGTGGCATTTTTAGGCAGTTCTTCAGCTTATTACATTTCAGACTTTTTTGCTGCAGATCCTCAAGTTGATAAATTGGCCGGGGATTATCTCTTCTTCCGTTTTATGGGACTCCCTTTTTTCCTCCTTTCTGTTTCTTACCGGGGTTTCTTTTTCGGGATCGGTAAAACAAAAATATTTATGTTCTCCGGTCTGCTTGTAAATTTTTTGAATATCGTTTTTAACTATATTTTTATTTTCGGTGCGTTTGGAATTGAGGGAATGGGATTAGCAGGTGCGGGACTCGGTTCCACTTTAGCTACCTTCTGTGATGCAGTCTTTTATTTGGTTATTTCATCGTTACCATCTTACCGCAGCAAATATTTATATTTTAAAAATTTTCGTTTTATTAAATCTATCGCTAAATCAATAGTGAACATATCTGCACCGGTATCTTTCCAAAATGTTTTTATTCTTATAGGGTTTTTAAGTTTTATTGCTATTACAGGCTTGATCGGGACAAGAGAACAAGCAGCCAGCCAGGTTGTAATTTCTGCATTATTTATGTCAATAATGCCCTGTTTCGGGTTTGGTATCGCCACACAAACGTTAGTAGGTAACGAACTTGGAAAGAATAATTATAAAAGAGCGAAAGTTCTCGGTTACGAAACAAGCAAGCTGGCAACTCTATTTACATCACTATTGGGAATAATAATCATATT
>JAENZU010000477.1 GCA_016841125.1 Melioribacter sp.
TGCAATTGCCGAGTGGGATCAGGTAACGGATTTCGGTCAGTTTGTTGAATGCGGAATATATATCTATCACGTTGATTCCAAAATCGGCACGAAGATCGGTAAGCTGGCTCTTGTTAGATAAAGAAAAAAATTAAAGATCAATTACACTGTATGAAGAAAATCATTTTAATATTTTTAATTATAATCGGTGGAATTTCTGCCCAGGATTTTAAGAAAGCCGGTGCCGCGGGTTTTGCATTTCTGCAAATACCTGTTGATGCAAGAACCGCAGCCTTAGGTGAGGCTTCAATTGCGTTGCCGGATTTAAATTCCTCGGCGATTTTCACGAACCCTGCTGTACTTGGATTTACAGAACAAACCCACTCTCTCTCAATTTCTTATGCACCCTACCTCGCGGATATCAAGCATTATTCATCGGCATATTCCTTTAAATCGGGACTCGGTGTTTTTGCGATAGGCGCTGTAATTATGGATTACGGCTCAATGCCTAAAACTAAACAGTTAAGCGGGCAAAGGCTTGTTGAGATACTCGGTACTTTTGAAGCAAATTCAATGGCAGTCTCGCTCTCATATTCAAAAAGACTTACAGATAAATTTTCGTTTGGGCTGGCGGCAAAATATGTTAGAGAAAAAATTGATATATATTCGGCTGATAATATAGTTCTCGATGGAGGTGTAATTTATTACACAGGTTTAAGTTCATTGAGAATAGCGGCATCACTACAAAATTTTGGTGTCGATTCAAAATTCATCAACGATGATTTCAAAATGCCTACGACTATGCGTTTGGGATTTGCATACGAAGTTGCAGGCGGCTATGATCAAGACTACCGAGTTACCGCATTGATTGAAGCGATTCACCCAACGGATAATGATGAAAGAGTAAATGTTGGTACGGAAATATCATGGCAAGGATTGATCGACTTTCGGTTTGGTTATAAATTTTTCTACGATGAAGAGAGCTTCAGCGCCGGTATAGGAATTAACCCGCAGCTCCAAATTCCTATAATCTTTGATTTTGCTTATGCCGATTACGGAAGACTCGGCGACGTATTAAGGTTTTCACTTCAGCTTGGTATTTTATGAACCGGATAAAATTATTAATTATATCGTTTTTATTTTCAGTCTCAGCAATTTTTGCTCAAATAGAATCAGTCTCATTTCTTGGAAGTTATTCTTTACCAATCTCAAAGAGGCTGCAAGTAAATTCAATCGATGCAGTCGGCGGAGGCCTTCAAATAAAAGTTAAATTGATTGATAATCTTTCTATTAATTTTAATGCCGGCTACAATTTATTCAGCTTGAGTCAGGATTCTGCAGTTACAAAATGGGATTGGAGATATTGGTCACGCTATTCCGATTTTGTTAGGCTGACACTCTCGGAGCCGGTTTACGAAGCAACCTTAAGTCCGTCTCAGAAAATGGATCTAATCCCATTATACATTACCTTTGATTATAAATTAAAGTTGTCGGATAAATTGGAAGTTATGCCCACTCTTGGAGGCGGAATTTATTTTTATAACCGGAGACTTTATATAACCGAAGATTGGCAAAAGCAATTTGTCGAGCTTGGCTATACCTTTGATTATTCATTCAGAACATTTGCTCCCGACAAACAAGGCAACCCTCTCTTTCTAACCGGTGGATTGAATATTGGATATTACTTATTTGAAACCTTTGTATTATCGGCTGATGTGCAGTACTCGCATGTGTTACCAACAGACGGGAAATACGGTTACGATCTTTTCCCGTATGAAAACGCATTAAATTTTAATTTAGGATTCAGATTAATTTATTGATAAATATGAAAAAAAATACATCACTAATTATACTACTTATATTTTTAGCTTCTATCGCTGCTCAAGATAAACCAATAGTTTTCGGTGCATCGGGCGGATTCTATCATCCGATCGGTTCACTCGGAGATAGATTCCAAAGTACTTTCGGGGGTTCGGTATTTCTCGGCAAAGCTGTAAGTGATAACTGGACCTGGACCGGTAAACTTGAATACTTTAAATTTAGTGATCCGAATAGTGATAATTTTATTGTGAAACGACAGGTTGAAGTTTCCGGAGAGACTGTTCCCTTTGAAACTAAATTGAAAGATCTCCGGATTGAGCTTGAGGTTGTTGGACTTGCTGCTAATGCAAATTACGAAATATTTGATACCGAACTATTTCGAACTGACTTCAAATTTGGCTTTGGTATTTACAGATGGTTTTATCCGCGTGGAGGTTATAACGATACAATTAAGGTTACATCCCCAACAAATCCAAGTGCATCTGTAAATATCCCGATTGTTGTTCCTGCAGTTTCACAAGTTGACTGGAGCGGAGGTATTAACCTTGGTTTGGAGTTTCAAATAAAAATTATTGAAGCTGTTTCTTTTACTATGGGCGCAGATTATAAAATAATTTTTGCCGAGATCTGGCCGGCTCTGGAACTCGGGTTGGAAAACATCAGTTCATTTCAGATGATAAATGGGAATGCCGGAATTAGAATACAGCTATAATTTTACGATTAAATTCTATTGATTTTTTCGGGCACATTTTGGTGCCCTTATTTTTATCCATTATATGATATCATAATGAAAAAAGTAATTTATCTATTTTTAATCATTTTAATTTTTACAAATCTCAACGGCTGCGAGACAAATGAAAATAAGATCGAAGCTGTGCGCGGAGTGTGGCTGACAAATGTTGATAGTGAAGTTTTAAATTCGAAAGTGGGAATTGAAGAGGCAGTTGCTCTCTGCAAAGATATTGGGATCAACACAATCTTTGCGGTAATGTGGAATAAAGGATACACCCTTTATCCATCGAAAATAATGAAAGATTTTATCGGTGAAGATATAGACCCTGAATTAAAAGGTCGTGATCCGCTCAAAGAATTAATTGATGCGGCGCATAAAGAAGATATTAAAGTGATTGCCTGGTTTGAGTATGGGTTTTCTCCCTCACATGAAAAAACCGAGCGGAAAATATTAGATTTGAAACCGGAGTGGTCTGCCATAAATGTTAACGGAGAACTTGTTACAAAAAACGGATTCCATTGGATGAACGGTTTTGATCCCGATGTTCAGAATTTTATGCTCTCTTTGATTTTAGAGGTTGTAAACAATTATGATGTCGATGGTATTCAGGGGGATGACAGACTTCCCGCACTACCAACCGAAGCCGGTTACGACGAATACACAATTAATTTGTATAAAGAACAACACAACGGATTAGAGCCGCCATCGGATAAGTACGATTCTGCCTGGGTTCAATGGAGAGCCGATTTAATGACAGATTTTATGGGACGTATTTTCACTGAAGTAAAAAATGCTGATCCAAGTGTTATCGTT
>JAENZU010000478.1 GCA_016841125.1 Melioribacter sp.
TTCACTGTATTTAGTGCGCTTGGTCTTAATTTAACCCGTAACGAGGCAGAAGAGATAGCTTCAAAGTTTTTAACTGATCAAGGTTTCAATATTGACGGTTACTCAAAAGAGACGAATATCAGTACTTTTGGAAATACCCAGCAATATTTTCTACAAGAATTAAAGTCGAAAGATTTTAAGGAATTTCAATCAAACTACATTCCGAATCAAGGGTGGGAAATTTTCTTTCATCAGAATTTAGCACCGCAAGTACCGCAAACTTTATACAGAGTAACTCTCAATAATTCCGGAAACATATTAAGATTTTCACGAACTATCCCAGATACCAGTTTTCATCCTTCATTATCCAAGGAAGAGGCTGAAGCGGCAATAAAAACTTTCATTCGTAATAATACTTCGCTTGATATTAACTCTTTTGATCTAATCGAAAATCGTGAGGACCGTTTCAGCAAAAGGACAGATCACACATTCCGATGGGAAAAATCGAGTTCATCACCTGAAGGAAAATTTACCGTGATGGGTAAGACTCAGGGAAATCAAGTTGGACAGTTCATTTATTCTTTTGAAATTCCGCCGAATAAGGCTGCACTGGATAACTCAAGCGATACTCTAATCGGCTCGATCTCAATTATATTTGTATTTCTGCTTACTCAACTGGCTATTTTTCTGTTTTTGAAAAAATATCATCAGGGTGAAGTTTGGGTGAGTATGGGACGAAACTTCTTCCTCGTGTTCATGATATTTTCGATCATCTATCTAATTAATGCTTGGCCCTCGGTTGGCAGCGATATCAATTTTGGTGTTGATGTACTCACGACAAAAGTGATTACCTTTTTAGGTACACTATTTCTTGTCTATTTAGTATTGGCTTTACTGCTGTTTGCAAGCTGGACTGTCGGAGAATCTTATTGCCGCGCAATCTGGCCCAACAAACTAAAAGGAATAGACGCATTTCTAAAGGGAAAAATCCTCACTTTAGATTCCGGTATTTCACTTCTAAGAGGATTTATAATATCGCTTGGTTTAGTCCTGGTCTACTTTTTATTAAGCATTATACTCAATAATTCTAATGATCAGTTACTTATTTATCCCGCCGGTATTTTGTCGGTTTACAACAGTTTTATACCAATTGTAGATATATTTTCAGATTCATTCAGAATGGGACTGCTGACAACGACCTCCATAACATTCCTAATAATTGCAATAAGTTATCAGCGATGGAAGAATAAATATTTATCAATATTTCTTTCAGGTTTAGTTTTTCTAGCCGGTCTCATTATGATAGAATTCACTCCTTCGGTAAATAACATTTTATTTACCGTCTTTATAGCATTTTTATTTGGATGCTTTTACGCGTATTTATTTTTCAGATATGATCTGCTGACAATACTAAGTATTCAGTATCACATCTCTTTAGTTTTAGGCGCAATAATACTTTATGCATCAAATACAGATTTCTATCAATTGAATTTCGTGCTTCTTTTATTGGCAATACTGGCAACTCCGGTTATGTATATATTAAGTCAAATAAGAAAGGAAACTTTTGAGTTAGAAAACTTCGGAATACCGGAACATGTCAAAAGGATTTCCGAGAGAGAACGTCTTAAAAAAGAATTGGAAATTGCTTCCAAAGTTCAATTGAGTTTACTGCCAAAAGAACATCCCAAGCTTAAGGGTTACGATATCTTCGGGTTAAGCATTCCAGCTAAAGAAGCCGGCGGCGACTATTATGATTTTGTAACTCTCGAAGGGAAAAACCTTGGAATTGCAATCGGTGACGTATCGGGCAAAGGAATTGGTGCTGCAATTTACATGACGCTTACAAAAGGAATTTTACAGGCTCATGCCGAAGAGAATACTTCACCGGCAAAAGTTTTACGAAAAGTAAATAAACTATTATTCAAAACAATTGAGAAAAATACTTTTGTCAGTATGTTTTACTCAATCCTGGATTACGAAAATAATATTCTGCATTACTCCAGAGCTGGTCACAATCCCGGTATTTTCTCATCTTTTGCCGATAAAACAACGAAGCTTTTGAAAAGTAAAGGAATGGCTTTAGGTCTTGAAGAAGGACACATTTTTACAAGCACACTAGTTGAAGATGAGATCAAATTGAATCCGGGCGATTTAATAGTTCTTTACACTGATGGTTTTACCGAAGCTATGAATAGCAAAAAAAAGGAGTTCGGTGAAGAGAACTTTTTAAAGGTAATAAAGGCAAATGAAAATAAATCAGCCAAGGAAATAATTGAGAATACTCTTGCTGAAGTAAATAAATTTGTCGAGGGATATCCACAGCATGATGATATGACTATAGTTGTGTTGAAGTGTAATGATATTCGAAAAGGTTAACGGTGAAAAGTTAACGTGGAAATCAAAAGTAAATTAAAAGACATGTAATCCCGAGCGGATTTACCAGCCTCTGGCTGGGTCGAGGGATGAGCGGGTTTTCCAATTTAGTCGGGTAAGCACAGATAACTCAATCTTTGAATTTATTTCCGTGAAGGTATTAAAGCGCAAAACCCACACGGAGACTTGTTTAATTGTACCCGGTTGCTGTGAGGGCTTATTATTTTATAAGAATGCAAATCATGAAACTTCTACGAAGTTTCAATAAATTGTCCCCTCTTGGGAGGGGTACTTCGCGAAGCGAAGTGGGGTGGGTTGAGAACAAAATGAAAAAACTATGAAACAATAAAAGAACCCACCCCTCAATCCCCTCCAAGGAGGGGGAGGTTTTAACAATGCGGCAATTTAACCGTGCAATCATTCAGCCATTTCCCCATTTACTCTCTTTCAATTAAAACATATATTTGAATATTATTCGTGCAAATAATTTTACGGGATTTTCAAATGAGAGCAGGGCAATTTCTGCCGTTTATTTTTTTCTTTCTTTTTATTTCATGCAACAGCACCGAACCCGAACCGCCGATAGATGAACCCGAACCCATAGTTAAAAGCATTACTCTTTCCGTGGATAAATTTACTTGCACGGAAGTCTGGCTCTCTGTTTCTTCCGAGAATTTGGTTTTACCCCGAAATGCCGTTATCTACCGCGGTGATTCTCTAATTGAACAAATATCCCTCAACAAACCCGATACTCTTCTTTACTACGACGGACTTCTGCCGGCAAAGGATTATACTTTTAGAATGACAATCCCGGAAGATACTGTTGAAAGCAATACTGCAGCATTCAGAACGCTGGATACCACAAGCCATAATTTTACCTACCAGACATGGGAGTTCGGGGATTTTAATAATAGCGTGCTGTATGATGTGGCAATAATAAATGAAAATAATATCTGGGCTGTTGGTGAAATATATACGACGGAAG
>JAENZU010000479.1 GCA_016841125.1 Melioribacter sp.
AGTTTGTATTGACTGCCAATCCTGTTGGGTCGCGTAATATCACAAAGAAATACGATGTCGGGTTTTCGCCTGCCACTGTCCGCAATATTATGTCGGATTTAGAGGAGTCGGGATATCTGAATCATCCCCATACCTCCGCGGGCAGAATTCCAACCGATAAAGGTTATCGTGTTTACGTTGATTCACTTATGGAGCCGCCGCTGCTGAATATTGGCGATAAAAAAATTATTGACACTGCCATTGAAGAGACCTCAAAAGGAGCCGACGACTTACTAAGAGTAACTTCAATTCTATTAAGCGATATCACTAAACAACTTGCATGTGTTACTTATCCCAAATTTGATAACGCTACTTTAGAAAAAATTAAAATTGTTGAAATTTCTTCATCCCGGATATTAGTTGTGCTCACAATTAAATCGGGAATTATTAAAACAATCACACTGGAATTGAATTCGTCAATCAGCAATGATCAGCTTTTAAAAGCCGAAAGAATATTAAATGAAAGATTAGCCGGATTAAAGTTTTCCGAAATTAGGAGAACAATTCAAGAACGTGTGCAGGATCAATTAAAAGAAAATTTAAAACCGATTATCCGCTTGTTTTTAGATTCGGTGGATAAAATGTTTGCCGATGTGAAAATTGATGATAAATCGGTTATTATGGGAGCCAAAAATATTTTAAATCAACCTGAGTTTGGTGATCAGGCACACCTTGGCAGTGTGATTGAATTGATTGAGAACAGGGATGTTATCGTTCATATAATGGATAAATCAAAAGCTCAAAAAGATCAATTCGTTTCGATTTCTATCGGTCAGGAAAATGAAAATGAAAAATTTTCGGAATATAGTACAATAACAAAAGATTATAAATTCGGGTCCATTCAAGGTAAGGTTGGAATTGTTGGTCCCAAAAGAATGGATTACCCAAAAATTGTTGCAACAGTCGTTTATGTTGCAGAAATGCTTACTAATGAACTTAAGAAACAAAGTTTGTAAAAAATGTAAAATTTCTATTAAGGGTTTATTATGAAAAATGAAAAAAATAAAAAAGACGTGAAAGAAAATATAATTGATGAACAAAACGAGAGAGAAGAAATTTTGAATGAAGAAGAAATAAATAGTGAAACTTCTGAAGAGATATTAGATTCAACAGGTGAAGAGGCTGAAGAATTGAAAAAGAAATTGGCTGAAGCAGAAGAAAAAATTGCAAATTTGGAAAATGAGAAAAAGTTGATGCAGGATTCTTATTTGAGGAAAGCTGCGGAATTTGAGAATTACAGAAGACGTACCGATGCGGAACAAATAAATTTAATTAAATACGCTGCCGAACCTTTTATAATTAAAATCCTTCATGTGTTTGATGATTTTGAAAGATCACTCAACCATATTGATGAAGAAAAAAACAGAGAGGCTATTGAAAAGGGATTAAAACTTGTTTACGATAAATTTAAAAAAGTAATCGAGGAACAAGGAGTTGAAAAGATTAAATCGAAAGGGGAACCTTTTGATTTTAATTATCATGAAGCGTTGATGCAGAAGATTGCAGAAGATGTTCCTTCACACACGGTACTCGAAGAAATTGAGCCGGGCTATGTTTACAAAGATAAAGTAATTAAACATGCTAAAGTTATTGTAAGTCAGCAGCCCGCTGCTGATACCGAAGATAGTTCACAAAATTCCGATGAAAACGAGAAAAGCGAATAGGCGGTGATATAATATGTCGAAAAGAGACTATTACGAAATTTTAGGAGTTGATAAAAAAGCTTCGAATGACGAAATAAAAAAAGCTTACAGAAAGCTAGCGATGAAATATCATCCTGATAGAAACCCTGATGATAAAGACGCTGAAAATAATTTTAAAGAAGCCGCTGAAGCTTATGAGGTTTTGAGCAATGAAGATAAAAGGCGAAAGTATGATCAGTTTGGACACAGCGGATTAAAAGGGGGTCAGGATTTTCACGGATTCAACGATGTCAACGACATTTTCAGTCATTTCTCTGATATATTCGGCAGTGCGTTCGGCGGTGGAGGCGGTTCCTCTATTTTTGATGATTTTTTCGGCGGCGGCGGTGGTTCTCGCCGGAGCGCAAGGCGTTCAACCGGAACTCCCGGTTCCGATCTTAAAGTAACATTAAAACTTACTTTGGAAGAAATTGCATCCGGTACTACAAAGAAGCTTAAAATAAAGAAACATAATACCTGTTCAACATGCAGCGGAAGCGGCGCTAAAGATTCAAACGCATTTAAAACCTGCACGGTTTGCAACGGAACTGGAGAAGTTAGACAGGTATCAAGATCTGTCTTCGGACAATTTGTAAATATCGCACCATGTAACAATTGTAACGGGAGAGGTACGGTAATCTCAAACCCCTGCTCAACATGTTCTGGCGAAGGGAGGGTTTACGGAGAATCGACTATTAAAATTAATGTTCCCGCGGGTGTTCATGATGAGTCTTACATGTCTTTGCGCGGAGAAGGGAATGCCGGTAAAAACGGCGGACCGGCAGGCAGCATTATTGTGGTATTCAAAGAACTGCCGCACGAATTCTTTACTCGCAACGACGATAATGTAATTTACGAGTTATTTATTAGTTACCCGGAAGCAGTTTTAGGTACCGAAGTTGAAGTTCCGACTCTTAGCGGAAGAGCAAAATTAAAAATTGAATCCGGAATTCAACCGGGTAAATATTTAAAGATGCGCGAAAAAGGAATACAGCATTTAAACTCACACGGCGCCGGAGATCAATTGGTTAAGGTAAATGTTCATGTTCCTAAAAAAGTAAATTCCAATGAAAAGGAACTATTAAAAGAATTGCAGAAACTTCCGAATATTCAAGTACCAAATCCCTAGAAATTTATTGCTGAATTTTCCAGCAGTTTATATAAAAAATTGGGAGTGTGGAAATGGGCAGATTTAAGAAGTTTGCCATTAAATTTGGTTTTACTGAGCTTGAATTACAAGTTCTGTTATTTGTTATAGTTGTATTTTTAATAGGCTTAGCTGCTTTTTATTTCAAATTTCAGAGCGAAATGCCGGTAAATGCTGTTTATGATTATTCTGAACAAGACAGCATGTTCTTCTCTGCCAAAGAATCAGAGCCGGAAGAACTAAAATTATTAGAAAAAAAAGTTGATTCTAAGCAGGAACTTTTAGATTTTAGTGTCGATAAATTATCATCTGAGAGTGCTCAGAAATCAGGTTTAGCAGAAGAAAGTATCGATATTAACACTGCGGATGTTGTTTTATTAAAGCAGCTTCCGGGAATTGGTGCTAAAACTGCTGAAAGAATAATTGAACTCAGAAATAATTTAGGTTCTTTTACTTCTTTAGATCA